>NZ_JAUVEY010000136.1:0-5791 GCF_030594565.1 Methanococcoides sp. | reverse complement strand
ACATAGATATAAGTTGTTCCCTCTATTTCGCAGAGTGTGAATTTTCTAAAAACCCAAATTGCTGATAGGTCAATTTTGCAAAAAAATAAAGTTTACTTGATATGAGAAAACACATACAGGATAAATTGAGCATTATCGAGTAGTGTCGAGTTAACCATACAATGTCGCTAGATGGAATGGGTCAAGACAGATGCAAAAAACGGCGCGACCACACGCGCGCAGCGCGGCACGTTCCTACACCATGAATATGAAACGAGAAAATCCTCGCTGACGCTCAGATTTACTCGGAGTATATCTTTATAAAATATATACACTACAAAACGTTTTTCAAGCGGTATCGTATTTGCAGATCTGAGAATTGCATGTTTGGGTTGTAGATTTGGATTGTGGGTCTGCTAGCAGTGGAATGTGCCGCCTGCGGCGGGGACTGATGCTATGATTTCTTTCATTTAGTTTAGGTCAATTGCTGTGCCTTTCTCTTTAACATCGACACTCATATGTACGCATAATTTACCTGCGAGTGTTCTGTGCACTGACGACGCTGTGTAGAAACCCATAGGTCATTTTGGAGTTTAGAAAATTATGCCATATGATCTATACCCTTCATAATCGACAGTTGGAAGTTGACGCGACAGTAGTTTATTGTGAAAACATCAGCCATAAAATTATGGAATATCAATTTTAATATTTGATGTTGTAATAATTACTTCTTTATTATTGATCCAAGCAATAACTGTATTATTGTTTCGACTGACAATGTTTGTCATTCCCAATAGATGAGTTTCCCAAGCTTGCGGTGATTTTGACGTGATCGTGACAGTGGTGTTCTGCACGTTACCGTATCGATACTCACTGCTGTTTTCCACCTTGATATTAACAGTTGAAGCACCGTTTCCGCTTACAGACTTTTTCTTTCCTCCAATGATATCGAAAATGCATAGATCAAGTTCTGTGCCATCATCTGTCATAAAAGGTAAGGATCGTATTATCGAATCCGGACCCTGCTTGAGTATCACTGCCCCGTTTTCGTAAACAAGTTCCTGGTCAATCCAGAAATTATTTGAAGCCCTGTATTTGAAATAACCGGTACTCATATTCATATAATCTTCTGTACAATCATATTTGATATAATAGGGTCCTTCAAATGTCAATGAGAACGGTTGTGGGGCATTGTCCAGCATATTAGAAAAACCGTAGGCTGGATTTAAGACATCCATGCTAAAGTAATCCCCCATCACCCAGTCCTTAAAAACATCATGGGATGAAAGGCTTCCATTATCAGTGGTTTCCACCACTACCTTCTTGTTGTTGGAAGACCTGATGTAGATAGACGTTTTGTTATTGTTATCGTTGTTGATCTTTACCGTGTAATTGCCAGCTTCCATATATTTCATTGTGAAGATGAGGTCTGAAACAGTGGTTATGTTTATTATGGTTGTGTGACCGTTTACCACTTTTTCTGCATCATGGATACCTGTTAATGAGACGTTTACCCACCCATACTCAGGTTCAATAGTGAGTGTTCCGCTTGAGGATAACGAAGACATAAGGGGCAGACCACCATCCCCCAGTGGGATAAAGACCTTTGCGTTTGAACAATCAGAGCCGGTTTTTGCAGCAAGTTCGGTAAAACTGCTGTGAACCTCCTGCATATGTTTAATTTCATGTTCAGCAGCAAGAGATGGAATATAATAGGCATTTATCGCTGTGATAAATGTAGTGATTACCGCAAGGATAAGTATTGCAGAAACCACTGTCGAAACCGCATCATTATTCACAGACATTGGTTTCATGTTTGTTCCACCTCGGCAATTGCAAGTACTGCCCTTAGATGTATGACTGAGACCTCGGATACGTTCATCAGGTTAGTGGTCAAATGAATTGTCTGTGGGAACCTCCAGACCTGATCAGGAAGCAAATGCTCGTCCTGATATCCCGTTTCATTTTTAACGACGATTTTCACCTCTGATGCTTTCAAGGGGTCACCACCCACATGAGTTATATCGATGATACTCGAATTTGTCTCATTGACTACTAACTCAATTTCCACATAAGGCACCCGCTCATCCGGAAGCAGGGCGTAAACAGACATCGAAAGCACTGCAACAAGCATTACCGCAATCGAAAGTTTCAACATTTCCCCTATCATTTCAGAAGCCAAAATTATCACCTAATAACCCATTAATATCGTAAACGCTACATATGTCATTAGTAGAAAGATCACCGAGTGCTTAAGTCCGAATAAAAGGCGGCCTTCTGCCATCTGTCCGGTTATAAGACCTGAGAATAATCCTAATATCCCACATGTTGCGAACATTGTTGAATTTATATTTGCAGTAGCCATGGTATTTGTGCCCAGTGCTGTTATGGAAGGCATGAACTGCATGGAAAATGAATAGCAAACGTAAATAAAAGTGCCAAATGCTATGTAGATCGTTGCAAGGTAGACAAACGCCGTATCAAACCTGTCTCTTCGTAACCGAATCGTATTTTCGGCATCATCTGCTGCTATCAAAAGGACATTTTTAGTGTCATTGCTTACTTCACTTGCTTTTACGATAAGCGTAATAGCCCTTCTAAGCGCAGGCGTACCAATACGGTTTTCGAAACGTATCAGTGCTTCTTTCATTTCGCATCCCCATTCCATGTCAAGCCACATCCTCCGGACTTCCCTTGAAAGAAGTCCTATATCGGATTTTAACACCAGACCGATGGCATGTTTGAGTGTGAGCCCGATTTCGTTCATCTCGGCAAGTCTTCGCAGGAAATCGGGAATAGCCTTATCCATTTTTGTAAGCCTTTTCATCTTGAACTCATAAGCGATCGAGAGGGGGATCATTACGAGTACAGCGGCAAGTAGAAGCTGCTTATCCAGACTCAGGTCAGGCAGTAAAAACGGGATATACATAAGCGGTATTCCTATGAACATCGCACGTAGAGGATTTTCATAAAATATGGATCCGGGATTTTTTATATATTTACTAAATTTATTAAACAGTTTTTTCCTTTCGTACTTGTTTATCTTGTGTGTATATTCCGCTTCATTGATTATTTCCCTCTCCACAAAGAAAGTCCTTTTGATACTGGTATCGTTCACTTGCTTCATATCCAGATCTTCTTTTGGCGATATCGAATCGATTATGATGATCATGGCAATCGAGCCTACGGGAAGTCCGATAAATAGTGTTTGGAAAATATACGGTGCTTGCGACGTCTGGAGAAATCCTATAGTAACAAGTGTGACCAAAAGGAAGATCGGGACTGCAACAAAGGCAACAACATAGACTTCGCATAGAAGTTCAAGGTTTTTGAGGAACATTTCCTGTGTTTTCTTTGCATGTTCAAAATACTGGTGCATTTTCACTGAAAAATACTGGTGGGCATTGCTGCCGCCTTCAACCATTGGCACGAGGTTTTCAAGGAATTCCCTGAAATTCTCGGATGGTGTTGTCCTGGCTGCGTTTTTTATTGCAGTGATTATATCGCTGCCTAACAGTTCCACATCCCTGACGATATATAATGCTTCCTTGGACACCTCACCATAGATATGGTGGTTTTTTGCAAGTTCCTTGAAAATCTCATAAATAGGAATGCCACCTTTCCCCATCCCATAGCAGAAAGCAGCTGCATGGGGCAGCACCACATCTATCTTGGTCCTGCGGGATGCGGCTGTGAATTTCGGGTAGAACATCAAGAATTTAAAAACGACATACCCGATAAGAAGTGGAATGACAATTAAAAAACCATAAATCGGAATGTACCGCTGTAAAAGTTCTGGAAACGGGAATATTCTCTGCTGTAGCAAAATACAGAGTGAAATAAAAGATACAAAAACAGCCGCTGCTGCATATGAATAAGATCTGTTGACATATGCCGGATAGGGTATGCCTATTCTTGCTGCCCGGAGGTTTTTGCGGAGATTGTAATATTTTTCCGGGTTTTTCTTTACATATCGTCTGATGAAATTCATATCGTATACCGCACTTATGGGATTCAAGGGATCAAACTGTTCCTTTTTCCAGATTGTTCTTAAGATGAGAGGTCGGATAATACTTTTTCAGGATCTTTGTAATACAAGTTTATCCACTGAGCAACACTTTCATAATCCCGAATTCCTTTTGCTATGAGGGAATCTAAAAATAACATTCTCCTGTTAAGGTCAGCTCTAAGATCTTCATTGCTCCATCCTCTTGTTCGTTTGATATCTTCAAGTACATTAGAACCTTTTTCAAGTACATGAGATGCTTTATTTTCGAAACTATCAGTTACTTGATCCCATACAAATGAATCCTCTGTTTCAATCGTATTTGCCACTCTTACGATTTCGGAAACAACTGCCACTCTTCGTTTCTCAACTCCCAGATTATAGGCGTTTATTTGGACACATATTATATCAAGAGCCGAGAACATCGCTTCTGGTATGTTTATAGGGGGATTTGTGAACCTATTTATGACCTCCGACGCTGAACCTGCATGGAACGTAGAGCAGGTGGAATGTCCGGCATTCATTGCCTGGAACAGGGTTTGTGCTTCCTTACCTCTTACTTCCCCCACGATCAGGTATTCCGGTCGTTGCCTTAACGAGGAACGAAGCAGGTCATCAAGGTCGACCTTGCCAATATTGTCAGTGGAGATGCCATCCCTGGTAATGGTGGAAATCCAGTTGTCATGGGGCAGCTGAATTTCCTTTGTATCTTCAAGTGAGACGATTCTCTTATTTGGAGGTATGAACATACCGATAGCGTTCAGTGATGATGTCTTTCCGGAAGCAGTACTCCCGCAAAATATGATATTCCTATGGTTTTCCACACAGAACCAGAAGTATGCCATCATTTCTGATGAGAATGTGTGCCATGCAACAAGGTCTAAAGGCGTCAACGGTGTTTTTTTTAGTCGTCTTATGCTGAATGAACTTCCGTTGGGACTTATTTCCTGACCATAGGTTATGTTGATGCGGGAGCCATCGCGCATCACCGTATCCAATATCGGGGTGGATGCAGAAAGGTGACGCCCGCTTTGCTGTGCTATTCGCATCACGAACGAGTTGAGTTCGTCACTGGTGTTAAATACAATGTTGGTAGGAATGCTTCCATAAGCAATGTGAAAAACATGAATATGCATGTTTACACCATTGCACCAGATATCCTCGATATTCGGATCGCGCATGATTGCGCTGATCTTTCCGAATTCTATAAAGTCCCGCCTCACGTAATAAAATATCTTTTCAAAAGACTTTATTTCAAGTTCAGCATATTCAGAAAGTACCTGTTCTGTTTTTTCTCTTAGTAACTTGCATTTATCAATAGAATTGATATTGTCGATATCACACACACCTTCCAGCGTGAGTACGTCCTTGAGAACATCATGGATCTCTTCAATCAGCAAAATCTCAAAACTATCCAACTCTGGCTCGATGACCTTATACTCAACCTCTTTTTGTTTTGTTTTCACTATGGAAATGAATGAATAAGGTTCATCTATCCAGTACCGTTCAAGCTCTTCAAGATCAGATGATGGAGTAAAAGAAACAAGGTCCCCGTCAGCCGCGGGGTTATATAAATGATGTTCTTTATGTTTTTTAAAAGATAGAAGCCTTGATGATAGGGCTTTTACGTTTTTTGTGATCGGTATCATGGTTATTTTTTAACCACCCTCCTTTTATATACATGTATCGCACCAAGAAAATTCTCCCTTTGGTCAAATTGACTTGATGTATACATTTTTACAATTTGCATACAATAAAAAAAGGAACCCTTGATCAAGGGTTCATTGGCAATTGTTTTGAGTATAC
>NZ_JAUVEY010000006.1:0-29912 GCF_030594565.1 Methanococcoides sp. | reverse complement strand
CACAACATCGTGGTCATCTCAGATGAGGCCCACCGCAGCCAATATGGCAGCAAAGGTCGTCTGGTTGACATAAAAGATTATGACGGCAAAGTAATAGGCAGTAAAACGGTATTCGGATATTCCAGATATCTGCGTGATGCTCTACCGAATGCCTCATTCATCGGATTTACAGGCACACCGATATCATCGCAGGACAAAGACACCTATGATGTATTTGGCAGGGAGGTCTCGATCTATGATATTCAGGATGCCGTAGATGATGGTGCGACCGTGCCCATCTATTACGAATCCCGGTTGGCCAAGCTTGACCTGAACAATGCACAGATCGAAGAGCTATCTTCAAAGGTCGAGGAAATAGTCGAAGACGAAGAAGATATCTCTAATCGTGAAAAGACGAAAAGCGAATGGAGTCGTCTGGAAAAACTCGTAGGTTCCAAGCCACGTATTCAGCAGATAGCCGCCGATCTTGTCCAACACTTTGAAAAGCGCAATGAGTCAATGGAAGGCAAAGCGATGATCGTAGGCATGAGCCGTAGGATCTGTGTGGACCTCTATGACGAAATAGTGGCATTACGTCCAGCCTGGCATGATACCGACCCGAAAAAAGGTGTAATAAAGGTCGTAATGACCGGCTCAGCATCCGATAAAAAAGAACTCCAGCCACACATTTACAGTAAACAGGTCAAAAAGGACATTGAATACCGTTTCAAGGACAGTGAGGACCCGCTAAAACTGGTCATAGTACGTGACATGTGGCTCACAGGTTTTGACGTACCCTGCTGTCATACCATGTACATTGACAAACCCATGAAGGATCACAATCTGATACAAGCCACTGCAAGAGTTAATCGGGTATTTGGCAACAAGCCCGGGGGGCTGGTAGTAGATTATATCGGGATCGCAAACGAACTAAAAAGTGCACTCAATAACTACACCGAAGCCAAAGGCAGAGGTGAACCCACAAGGAATGCTGAAGAAGCCTATTCCATAGTACTGGAAAAAATGGATATTGTGCGTGGGCTTTTCCATGGTTTCGATTACAGCGGCTTTGAAACCAATGCATACAAACTGCTTGTACCCGCAGCGAACCATATCTTAGGGCTTGATGACGGCAAAAAGCGTTATCTGGACACAGTACTCGCCATCAACAAAGCCTATTCATTATGTAGTACCTTAGATGAAGTTGAGCCACTCCATGCCGAGATTGCCTTTTTTTCAGCCATCAAGGCAGCCATTGGTAAATTCACATCCGTTGATAAAAAACGGACACAGGAAGAAAAGAACTCTATCCTTAAACAGATACTTGACAATTCTATAATTGCAGACGGTGTCATTGATATATTCGAACTTGCAGGTTTGGAAAAACCAGAGATCAGCCTCTTATCGGATGAATTTCTGGAAGACATCCGTCACATGAAATATCGTAACCTAGCAGTCGAATTATTGGAAAAGCTTCTGAAAGACCAGATCAGGGCAAGATCGTCCAACAATGTTGTTCAGGAAAAAAAATACAGTGAACGTTTGCAGGAAACCTTACGCAAGTACAACAATCGTGCAATTGAAACAGCTCAGGTCATCGAAGAGCTTATCCAGATCGCAAAAGACTATCGTGAAGGGTTGGAACACGATGAAGCTCTTGGTCTGAACCCTGATGAAATAGCATTCTATGACGCATTGGCAGACAATGAAAGTGCTGTTCGTGAGTTAGGGGATGAAACCCTCAAAAAGATCGCTGTAGAGATCACCGAAAAGCTACGCAAATCAACGACAGTGGATTGGCAGGTACGTGACAGTGTGAGGGCCAAATTACGCATTCTTGTTCGCCGTACATTACAACGTTACAAATATCCGCCGGACATGGCCCCGGAAGCCATCGAATTGGTATTAAAACAGGCTGAAACGCTTTCAAACACGTGGACGCAGTAAGATAAAATCTCTAAAATTGGTCGATTTCAAATATCCCAAAACCAATCACAATGCATTAATAATCTCCACCTCATATTCTTTTTTATATTTATTCTATGCGTGGGGGAATGATATTTGAAAAAACCAATTTTATTATTTTTTCTTGGTATCGCAATAGTGGTATCTGGATGCGTGAACCTGATGGGGGATTCATACGACAGACCATCACAGGAGTACTTCTGGCATGAACCGGGATACATGTATCCTGATCAGTACGACCGACCTTTGCCTTCAGATATCGCTTCACAATTCGATTCGAATGGTGAGCTGATATATTACACAGGGTATAATGAGGAAGGACAACTGATCCCGGCAAGCGGGGGTCCGCACTGGCTCTATGTCCATGGTGGGAGTTGTGTAAGCTGTCATGGAGTAAGTGGCAGAGGCGGTGTTCCTATAATGATGGGGACAGATATTCCTTCAGATATAAGGTATAGTACTTTAACTGCTGAAGATGAAAATGCAAATGAGACTGTAAGTGGACATGATGAACACCCGGCTTATACTGATGAAACGATAAAAGAAGCCATAAGGGATGGTATCGAACCTGATGGAGAAGAGTTGGATTATACAATGCCAAGATGGGATATGTCGGATGATGATATCGAAGACCTCATCGATTATCTGAAGACACTTTAATTATTGCCGGTCTTGCATTTTTGCGAGGCTGCATACCTTTTTTATTAAAACGAGTTTATGTATAGATACGATCTTCAAAGACCGTTATGATCCTAAAAATAGAATGAAAGAAGAGATGCTCTTATCAGAGCATCTCATTAACAGCTTCCAAGAGGTCGTGAGCTCTCTCCACAGGGATTCCTATGATCATCTCGTCTTCTGCGACGTTTGCGAACTTTCTGCTGCCACCGCATCCAAGGGTGACGCTGACCTTTCCTTCCTTGTATGGTCTTACAACACCATCGGCACAAACACTCTGAATTCCTGCAAAGCTTGTCTCGACCCTGCCACCGTGCATGTATATAAGTGCCTGTGAGAGTTGCATTACCTGTTTTGGTGTAGTAATGATGACTATTACGTCAGGAGTGAATGTTGCACTCTCAAGAGGTCCATAGACAGCAGCTTTTATGGAATTGGGCTCTAATCTAGTAACACTCTCCATTGTGCGTCTTGCTGCATTGATAGTGTTGAAACGTTTAAGTTTAAGATAGGTATCACCGGTAGCCAACTTGTGTGGCATTTCATTAAGTCCCATCATTGCGGAACCGCCTTTACATGCCTGCTCATCTGCAGTTGCGTAGAACTCCCTGCCGGTCTTTCTGACCATGTCCACCATCTGACAGTGTCTTGTAGTCTCATCTAGCTTCTCAATACCTTCAGGAATATCATGTCCTTCCGGAATAAGTGAAACTGCAACAGGCTTTGTTTTAAGGTTGAGTTTTTCTGTGAGTACCTTACCGAATTCATTTAGCTCTTTGAGATCCATATTGATTCACTCCATACTTGTCATACATTTATGATCTGATATTTATTTTTTAAACGCGACAAAAGGTTTCCCACGGTTATGGTGGAACTGTACACAACTGATAATATTTAAGTGTTTCTATGTATGGTTAACACTGTTCACTGCTATCAGTTGTGCTTATTGTGGTTAAAAAAAAGAAAATAACAGAGAATATTAAGGCATTTGATATCCTGTAGAGAAAATACGTATTCTACAGGGCATCATTATGCTTGATTATTATGATCTCATCCAGTCATTCCAAGCTCTTGCCTTCATTTCCAGGATATTAGTAATGTCCTCAAGCTGTTCTTCCGGAATGCCGATAACCATTTCATCGTCCTTGAGTCCTGCGTTCTTGGCAGCGCCATCACATCCAATGGAGATATTGACTTCCCCGGTAGTATAAGGTGAACCGGTAGCATCAGCACATGTGGATTGGATGCCTGCGAAGTTTGCAGTCATACGCCCGCCACGCCTGTAGATCACAGCATGTGCGATCCTTCTGGCCACAAGGGTGTTTCCAATAACTATGATAACATCAGGTTTTGTTGGTGTTTTGTCCAGGGGAGCAACGATCGTTGCAATGGTAGATCCAGGTTCAGGTCTTGGCATGTTGTCTACAACACGTTTAGCAACACTCAAAGATATTTCTTTTCCGAGTTTGTCGAAATAAAGTTCTCCGCTTTTGATCTTGTCAGGATAGTCCTGCAATCCTATGGCTGCAGCACCACCCTTGCAGGCATGCTCATCCATAGTAGCAAAAGTGACCTTATCATTGAACCTTGCATCCTGAAGCATCTGGCAGTATCTTCTTGGTTCTACAATCTTTTCCAGACCTTCAGGAATGTCCTTCTCTCGCTTTAGTAATGATATTGCTACTGGTTTACCATTAAGTTCCAGTGCCTCAATAAGTTTCTCACTCATTTTTGCATAATCCATGTTTATACCTCTGGAATTTGTACTTGTATCGAGGATAAAATTTCATTTATCCCTGGTAATTACGTATTCTATAATCTCTCATAGATGGATAAATATATAGCTTCGATTGGTAACCTTTATATATTTCCTCTCATGTGGGTAGTATATAACATAAAATAATTCAAAATGAGGAAATTATATGAAGATATGTGTAACAGCCACAGATAAAAATATTAGTGCAGCACTGGATCCGCGATTTGGAAGATGCCCCTACTTTATCCTCGTAGATCCGGAAACTATGGAATTCAAAGCATTTGACAACCCGGCAGCTTCAGCGGCAGGTGGAGCAGGTATACAGGCTGCCCAGAACATTTCTGACAAAGGGATCGATGTCCTCCTTACTGGTAGCATCGGTCCTAACGCCTTCCCGATCCTTTCTGCAGCCGGAATTCAGGTAATGACAGGAGCCAGTGGTTCAGTTACAGATGCGATCCGTCAGTACAAAGAAGGTCAGTTGCAGGAAACTGGTGGCCCAACAGCACAGGCACATGCGTCCATAGCTCCACCCGGCAGAGGGATGGGTGGACGCAGATCGGGCGGCTCCGGCAGAGGCATGGGAGGCGGCGGTGGAGCTGGCAGAGGCGGAGGAATGAATCTTTAAGTTAAGGACTATGAGGTGATAAGATGAAAATATGTGTACCTTCAAGCGGAAAAGGCGGACTCGATGATCTCGTTGGCCAGCATTTTGGCAGGGTCCCGACCTACACCATAAAAGACACTGAAACGAATGAAATCGGAACTATCGAAAATAAAAGTGAGCATATGGGAGGAGTGGGGCTTCCTCCAGAGCTCCTGTCACAGGCAGGAGTTGATGTCATGCTTTGTGGGGGACTTGGGAACAAGGCTGTACAGCAATTCGAACAGTTTGGTATAGAGGTATATGTTGGTGCCAACGGGACAGTAGAAGAGGCCATAATGGCATGGGAAGCCGGGAAACTTCCAAAGGCCACGAGTGAAAATGCCTGTCAGTCCCATGAACACCATCACCACGACTGAAAATAAAGTGTAAAAACTAAAACGAGATGAGAACAATGTCAGAAGAATATAAATGGTTCTTAAAAGATGCAGTTGTCGATACCGGAATGTGCACCTTATGCGGTGCTTGTGCGGCGGTTTGCCCCTATGAGATAATCGAATTCGATGAGAACGGGCCAAAGTTAAAGGAAGAGTGCTACAGAAACGGGGAAGGCGCTTGTAAAGATGTATGTCAGCGGGTCATGACAGATGCAGCCCGTATCTCGATGAACGTGTTTAATTTCAAAGCATTACCTCCAACACTTATCGGCCAATATCAGAAGATCGTTTCTGCAAGGGCTACAGACCCGTCAATAGCTGAAAACGGCCAGGATGGCGGCGCGGTGACCGCGCTTCTCGGATACTGTTTTGACAATGGCCTCATTGATGGTGCTGTCACCACTGCAGGTTTTACAAAACCGGATTCCTGCATCGTTGCAAGCAAAGAAGAACTCCTGAACACCCAGGGTGCCAAATATTCAGCAGTTCCTGTGATGGCTGCACTGCGCCAGAGCAAGGATGAACTGAAAAATGTTGCAATGGTAGGTGTTCCATGCCAGACATACGGAACCAGAAGGACACAGTTCTTCACAGGCCTGAACGTTCATCCGGTGGAAGTCGGAATGAATGGTGAAAAGGCTGACATTCCAAATATACCATATACGATCGGTCTGTTCTGCATGGAGAACTTTAACTATGAAAAGTTATCCGAGCACATGACAAGCATAGGTATCGATCTGGACAAGATCAGAAAATATGCTATCAGACTTGATGAGATGACCGTTTCCACTGATGAAGGGGAAATTGAGATTTCCCTGAAGGACATCGCTGACTGTGTATGGGATGGATGCCGTATCTGCAGGGATGCTGTTTCCAAAGTTGCAGATATATCAGCAGGACATGTTGGCTCATCCACCGGCTGGACAACTTTAATAGCCCGCAATGACAAGGGCCTGGAACTTCTTGAAGCAGCAGAAAAAGCTGGATACATAGAGACCATCGATGATGTCGATATCAGCATGATAGAGGACTTTGCAGCTATCAAGATGAGAAAGTTCAATAAAGAACTTGATAAGCGTCTTGATGATGGAAAGAAGGTGAACTTCTACTGGGTACGTGATTATCCCGGCGTAAGACCAGAGGCAAATGGTACGAATTTCGTGAAGATCAAAACCAACTCCGGTATCGTGCAGCATGATTACATTGCCAGGGTTGCTGAACTTGCAGAGAAGTATGGTGACGGTACACTTGAGCTTACCACAAGGAAGAGCGTTGAGATACAGGGTGTCAAAGGCGAAAATGTCGATGGCCTGATGGCCGATGTCTATGGTAGCGGGCTGAAGACCATTGGACTGGGTTATGCTAATGCCTGTCCGGGAATGGCTTACTGTCCTGAAGGACTTGTTGATACTAAAGAACTTGCAAATGAACTCACAATGCAGTTCGCCCAAAAGCTCACACCCCACAAGATGAAGGTCGGTGTAGCCGGATGCCCGAACAGCTGTATCAGGGCAGAGAGCAATGACATAGGTATTGTAGGTCAGCTCCGTCCGAAGGTCGATCTGGAGAAATGTACCGGATGCGGAAGATGCAGTGAACTGTGCAAACTGAATGCTATCTCTGTGATCTCAGGAAAAGCTGTCATTGACAGGGACCTCTGCATCAACTGTGGATGGTGTGTCCGGGGATGCCCACACGAGGCTGCGGTTGAAGAACAGAAAGGTTATTCTGTCTGGATCGGCGGGAACGATGGAAGAAGGCCAACAAATGGTGTTCTCCTGAAGACATTCTGCACAAAAGAGGAGATCCCATCCCTTGTAGATAAGGTGGGTAAGACCTTTGTCAAATACCGAACCAAACCCGGAAAGGAACGACTTGGTAACATCATTGAACTGGTAGGAGAAGGTCAGTTCATCAGTGAAGTTCTGAAGGAATGATCGCAACGAAAGGTCCCGATGAGGGATCATTTCTTCTTTTTTATTGTTTATTAGTTATTGGGGGAACATAATGTGGCTGTAAAAGAAAAACTCTGGTTAGGTGTGAAGGCTTCAAAGAACTCTACTATTGCACTGGTTTTTCTTGCAGCAATAAAAGGTATCGTGGGGTTCTATTCAGGCAGTTCCTCCCTGATCGCGGATGCGATCCACACATCAATGGATATCTTTACATCCCTTGCAGTATGGATCGGGTTAAGGCTAAGCCTGAAAAGTAGCGGGGAGCACTTTCCTTATGGTTACTACAAAGCAGAGAATCTGGTGGCTCTTTTTGTCTCAGTTATCATCATATTATCCGGGGTCGAACTTGTGCGTGGAGCCCTGAAAACTATAAAAGACCCTGTCGAGCTGGAATTCCAGGGACTGGCGCTTGGAGCGGCTGTGTTCTCTGTAATTACTATCTATGCCCTTTCACAGTATAAGTTCAAAATAGGAAGACAGATCGGTTCACAGGCACTGATCGCGGATGCTAAGCATTCATATACGGACGTATTCAGTTCCATGGTCGTTGTTGTCGCTATTACCGGTTCGATGTTTGGCATACACTGGCTTGATAGTGCCGGGGTTCTTGTTATATCATTGATCATCTTCAAGCTCGGGATCACAACAGCAAAGGAATCGGCACTGACCCTGATGGATGCATGGCTGGACAGGGATTCTATCGAACGTATCAGGCATACAGTGGACCATATCCCCGGCGTTAACAAGGTTGATGAGATCCGGCTTCGGAGATCCGGTCTGGTTGTTTTTGGGGAGATGCAGGTAGAAAGTGCAGGAGAATACGACCTGAAAAGAGTGGAAATGCTTTCCGCTGAGATCGAAGAGGCGGTTAAAAGTGAGATCCCAAATCTTGAACATATTTCAGTCGATGTAAAACCCGGAAAAATATCCGTGCTCATGGTCGCGATCCCTGTAATGATGCCAGAGGGATTACAGTCGAAGCTATCCAGACATATCGGAAAAGCTCCTTATTATATTTTCATCGAGCTGGAAGACAACAAAATAATGAGCTGGGATATTGGTGAGAACCCTGCTGCCGATCTGGATCGAAAAAGAGGTGTAAAGACAGCGGAGTATCTAGAAGAACAGGGTGTTAATATTGTCATCGCAAAAGATATCGGGGAAGGCCCATTCCACAGATTCCATGACAGCTTTATCAAACTGTTAGAGATGCCGGATGATGTGGAGGATGTTGAAACACTTATTGGAAAGATCCCTGAGCTGAGCGTGATCACCGCTCCTACAGAGTAATATAATCTAGAAACTGGAGAATTTATAAATGAAAATTGCGATCGCAAGTGGAAAAGGTGGAACAGGTAAGACCACCATGGCAGTCAATCTCGCACTCTCTCTAAAGGATGCGCAGCTATTCGACTGTGATGTGGAAGAACCTAATTGCAACCTGTTCCTTGGGTACGATCTTGAGAAAATCGAGGATGTGAATGTTCCGACACCGGTTATTGATAAGAGTAAGTGTGACCTTTGCGGCAAATGTTCTGAGTTTTGCCAGTTCAATGCCCTTGCCGTTTTGCCCGAAGATGTAATGATCTTCCCAACACTCTGTCATGGATGCGGTGGATGCAGTATTGTATGTCCGAATGAAGCTATCAGCGAGGTGGACAGGAAAGTCGGAGTTATCGAAGGTTCGACGAATGAGGACCTCGTGTTCTATCAGGGACTGTTGAAGATAGGAGAACCCATGACATCACTTGTGATCAAGGCCCTGCAGGAACATATCGATAAGAACACGACTGCCATCATCGATGCACCCCCGGGTACTGCCTGCCCGGTCATTGCCTCAGTGAAGAATGTAGATTACTGCATCCTTGTGACCGAATCGACACCTTTTGGGTTCCATGACCTGAAGCTTGCTCTTGATGTGATGAGGATACTGGGAATACCGTTCGGTGTGGTGATCAATCGATGCGATATCGGTGACAACAAGGTGGAAGAATACTGTATTGAAGAGGGGATCCCGGTCTTGATGAAGATCCCTTACGATCGTGAGATCGCAAGGCTGTATTCGCAGGGCATTCCCTTTGTTAATGAGATGCCGGAGTGGAAGGAAAGATTTGTCAGGCTTTTCAGGGATGTTACCTCACTGTATGAAATGAGGGGTCGCCCTGAACAGTGATCAAAGGAGTTGATATTAATGGTAAAGATCGGATTGGTAAGATGTGAAATGGCTTCAAGGTCCTGTCCTGGCACCTCTTGTTTTAAGGCGATAAAGAACGGAACAGGAACACTTGAAGAGTTCAAGGATGAGGATATTGACATCATTGGCATGGTCACATGCGGAGGATGTCCGGGCAGGGATTCGATAAGACAGGTCCGGGAAATGGTAAGGAGAGGGGCTGAAGTGATATTCCTCTGCACCTGCATGATAAAACCGATCCCCAATCCTCCTAAGTGTCCTTATGCTGAAGAAATTGCAGAAGCGATCAGGAATATGTGTGATGCCAGGGTCATCATGGGAACACACTGATGTTTTCCTGAAATTTTTGAGTTCTCGGAGAAATTACATGAAACAGCTTACTATAATAAGTGGAAAAGGTGGTACAGGAAAGACTACCATTGCAGCAGCTTTTGCTTCGCTTGCAGAAAATGCTGTGATAGCTGATTGTGATGTGGATGCAGCCGATATGCACCTGATATTGGACCCGCAGATAACTGAAACAATAGATTTCTATGGCCTGAAGGAAGCATCTATTGATGACTCCCTGTGCATTCAATGCGGCCTGTGTAAAGAGAATTGCAGGTTCGATGCAATTACCGATGATATCAGGATCGATAGCTACGAATGTGAGGGATGCGGAGTATGTGCTCATATCTGTCCTGAAGGAGCTATAACAATGGTCGAAAGGAAAGCAGGAGAAGCCTATCTTTCAGAAACCAGGTTCGGACCAATGGCAGATGCAAAACTCGGTGTAGGGGAGGAAGCAAGTGGTAAACTGGTAGCGTTTGTCAGGGAAAATGCCAGAGACCTTGCTGATAGATATGGCAAAGACATGATAATCATTGATGGTCCCCCTGGCACAGGGTGCTCTGTGATCGCTTCCATTGCCGGTGTTGATATGGTTGCGGTCGTAACCGAACCCAGTGTATCAGGAATTCATGATCTAGAACGGGTTCTGGGCGTGGCCGGTCATTTTAATATTCCGGCTGTGGTCTGTATAAACAGGTACGATATAAATGAAGAGAACACCCGTGTTATTGAAGATTATTGCAGGGAAAACGGGATCGATGTTGTGGGAAAGCTTCCTTTTAGCAGAATTCCGACCGAGGCAATGATTCAGGAAAAAACGGTAATGGAATATTCAGGTAATGAATTGTCAAGGGAGTTCTCAAAAAAATTAAAAGAGATGTGGGAAAACGTTGTGAAAAGCCTGAACTGAGACATGGTTCATGTTTCAGGTCATGCTTTCATATATATGTCACATAGTGCGTTTGACCGCAAGCATCCTGTCAAGTGCTTTCTTTGCCTTAAGCCTTATATCTTCAGGCACAGTGATAACATACTGCATGTTCTCAAGTGCATCGAGGACGGATTCAAGAGTTGTTATTTTCATGTTCGTACAGATAGTGAATTCGGAAACATAATAGAACTTCTTTTCCGGATTCTCCTTTCTCAGTCTGTGAAGGAGTCCATTCTCCGTACCGATGATGAATTCCTTTGCTTCGGACTTCTTTGCATACTTTAAGATAGCCGTTGTGCTCAACACTTCATCAGCAAGTTCCAGCACTTCTGTACGACATTCGGGATGTGCCAGGAACAGTGCATCGGGATGTTCTTCCTTTGCTTTAATTACGTCATGGGCACGCATCTGGTGATGTGTGGGACAGAAACCATTCCATGCATAGATCTTCTTATCCGTGAAACCTGCAACATAGTTTCCGAGGTTCTTGTCCGGAACAAAGATCACCTCATCTTCCTCAAGAGAGTTCACCACATCGATGGCATTGGCTGAGGTGCAGCAAATATCACTCTGTGCTTTTATCAGTGCAGATGAGTTCACATAGCACACAACAGCAGCATCAGGATGTTTCTTCTTTTCATCATCAAGGGATATGACATCAACCATCTCGGCCATTGGGCAGCCTGCATCCTTTTCCGGAAGGAGCACGGTCTTTTCCGGACTTAGAATTGCTGCACTTTCCGCCATGAAATCAACACCACAGAATACGATGACATCCGCATCCGAATTGACCACCTGCTGGCTCAATCCCAAGGAATCGCCTGTAAAATCTGCAATGTCCTGTACTTCGGGACGCTGATAGTTATGAGCAAGAATAACTGCATTAAGTTCCATTTTTAAATTATTGATCCTTTCAATGATCTCTTTCATGTCCTGCATATTCTCACCATGTAAATATCTCTTATTGAGCTATATCAATCTTACCTAATTTTTATATATTGCATTTAATTTTATCGGTGTGGTCAATTTTAATCAAATAAGCGATACTACTATATGTTAACGCTGTTAACAGATGATTGTAAATATTTGTTGCCTTAAGTAATTAACGGCAGCATAAAATATTGCAAAAGTATAAATTAATGAAAAACCCTCTTAATTTTGGGAGTGAATTAAATGGTAGAAACCAAAATAAAAGTTGACGGCATGTCATGTGGGCACTGCAAGATGCATGTTGAAAAAGCAATATCCGGGGTTACAGGAGTTTCATCCGTAGATGTCGATCTCGACAAAGGTGAAGCTGAAGTCTCCTATGATGAAAATTCAACGAACATCGATGCCATTAAAAAAGCTGTGAACGATTCCGGATACAAGGCTTAAGGCCTTATCTTTTTATTATTTTTTTATGCTGCACGATAAGCAGTATTTTTAGACAGAAATATCCTATTAACAATGGTGCAACAACATGGAAGCTAAGATAGACGTTCTTGGAATGACATGTATGCATTGTCACGAGAGGGTTACAAAAGCCATCTCCTCGCTTAAAGGCGTGGAAAGTGTCGATGTAAGTCTTGAAGAGAACAATGCGACCGTCATTTACGATCCTGAAAAGGTAAGTCTTGAAGAGATCGAACAGGCAATTCTTGGTTCAGGTTATGAGGTAGGCAAGGATATCAATTCTGAGAAGCCTGATGATTTGGCAGAGGACACAAAAAAGATCGAGATGGGGGACAAGATCGATGCAGAGGGAAAAAGCACGTCACATCCAGCACCCGTTGAGCTTCTTAAGGACAATGGGGAGAAAGCAACTAAGGAAGCAGATAAAAAACCTGTGGAAACTACGTTGAAAGTTACAGGTATGACCTGTGCTGCCTGTGCTATCCGCATAGAGGATGCCCTGAAGAAACAACCTGGTGTGCTATCTGCAACAGTAAATCTTCCTCTTGAGAAAGCATCTGTTACTTATGATCCGCAGATCTTCACAACGGACAAGCTGGAAAAAACAGTTGAAGATACCGGCTATGGGATACTGAAAGATGAGATGGCCTTTGATGTCGGGGGCATGACCTGTGCTGCCTGTGCCACAAATATTGAACGTGCCCTTAAGAAGCTTGATGGCGTGAGCAATGCCAGTGTGAACTTTCCCATGTCCACCGCACGTGCCGAATATGATCCCGACAAGGTCTCAGCAGCAGATATGCTCAAAGCCATTGAAGAAATAGGTTATACAGCATCTGTGAAAAAAGAAGGAAGTCCTCTTGATCGCGAAAGGGCTGCAAGGGACACGGAGATGACACATCAGAGGAACAATCTGATCATTGCCGTTTTGCTTACCATTCCGATTGCCCTTGGAGGAATGAGTGCAGGATTTCCACAGTATCTCTATTTTGTTCCGCCCATACTTGCCGACAGGATGGTACTTTTCATTCTTACTACCATCGTCATGGCCTTCCCTGGACGACAGTACTTCGTTGGTGCCTATAAGGGTCTGAGACACGGTTCTGCTGATATGAACCTGCTAATAGCCACCGGTACCGGTGCTGCATACACTATCAGCGTGGTTACCAGTTTCATTGATCTCGGTCCAGGATACCAGCACACTTTCTTTGAAACGGCAGCAATGCTGATCACTTTCATAACGTTCGGGCGCTACCTTGAAGCAAAGGCAAGGGGACGGACCTCCGAAGCTATCAGGAAGCTTATCGGGTTGCAGGCAAGGACTGCACGTGTGATAAGGAACGATGAAGAGATCGAAGTGGCTGTGGAGGATGTTGCTACAGGTGATATCGTAGTTGTCAGACCCGGTGAAAAGCTTCCAGTAGATGGTGTCGTTGTAGAAGGAACCTCTTCAATAGATGAATCCATGATAACCGGTGAGAGCATTCCCGTGGAGAAGAATGCCGGAGATACTGTAATAGGTGCAACGGTCAATGCAACTGGTTCCTTTAACTTCAAGGCTACCAAGGTGGGCGCTGATACAGCACTTGCACAGATCATCAAGCTTGTGGAAGATGCACAGACATCAAAGGCACCCATTCAAAGAGTAGCGGACTTTGTGGCTGGAAGGTTCATCGTTGCAGTAATTGCGATCGCTGTCCTCTCATTCCTGTTCTGGTTCTTTATCGGGTACGGTCTATATGATGTTGCCCAGTATTCAGTGATATCAAGCCCGTTCTTGTTCTCACTTCTTATCGGTATAACAGTACTTGTGATATCTTGTCCCTGTGCTGTGGGGCTTGCAACGCCTGTGGCTATCATGGTAGGTACCGGTAAAGGTGCTGAGAACGGTATTCTCATCAAAGGCGGCGAAGCGCTTGAGGTAACCCGGAAGATAGGCACCATAGTGTTCGATAAGACCGGCACCCTCACAGAAGGAAAGCCGGTGCTCACAGACGTGATGACGTTTGGTGGTCACTCAAGAGATGAGGTCCTCTCCCTTGCAGCAACAGCTGAGAAGGGATCGGAACATCCACTTGGTGAGGCTATCGTAAATGGGGCTGTGGATGGGAATGTTGACATACTGGATACCACCGAATTCGATTCAATTCCGGGACATGGGGTCACTGCTACTATCGATGGACGGAAAGTACTTCTTGGCACTCGCAAGCTCATGGCCGATAATAATGTCGATGTATCCGGTATGAGTGACGATCTTGAAGAACTTGAACTTCAGGGCAAGACCGCCATGCTGGTCTCAGCCGATGGTAATGCCATTGGTATTGTTGCAGTTGCTGATACCCTGAAAGAGAACTCAGTTCAGGCTGTTTCCAAACTAAGGGATATGGGTATCGAGGTCGTGATGATGACCGGCGATAACAGCAGGACAGCATCTGCGATAGCTTCGGAAGCTGGCATAGACCGCGTTCTTTCCGAAGTGTTGCCTGAAGACAAAGCTGCTGAGGTGAAGAAGCTTCAGAAAGAGAACAAGATCGTTGCAATGGTTGGTGACGGCATCAACGATGCTCCTGCACTCACGCAGGCGGACGTTGGTATTGCCATGGGTGCCGGAACAGATGTGGCCATGGAATCCGCTCAGATAGTGCTAATCAGGAACGATCTTCTTGATGTTGTGGCCTCACTGAAGTTAAGCCGGCTTACCATGAGGAAGATCAAACAGAACCTGTTCTGGGCTTTCGGCTACAACAGTCTTGGTATCCCAATAGCTGCAGGAATTCTGTATCCTGTGTTCCATCAGGTGCTTGTGACTCCTGCAATGGCAGCGGCGTTCATGGCCATGAGCTCGGTCTCGGTTGTGACGAACTCTCTGCTGATGAAGAGAAGCAGAATAAAATAATTTCCTTTTAAGAAGAGGCATTCGCAACAATACGTTTGTTGTTGTAGAAATGCCTCTTCATGCCATTATTTAATGTTTGGTCTATGTTGGCCCAATTTTAGATCAATGACCTCTTCCCTGAGTTATTCTTCTGTAAACATGTTAAACTCGGAGGGTGGACAAATATCCTTTTTGTTGTATTTTTTATTTCAAGTATTAGTTATGCAGATTTTAAAAGCTAAAGCTTAGTAGTCTCGATTCATGATTTCACCCCAAATTGTTTACAGAAAAAGATACCACCTTTAACGGTTTTCCGGGAGGTATCGGTTTCACATCATTTCTATATATACCACGCATACACTTTCCGTTGAGCCACTGTCGATCTTGTTTAGATATACATCGTTTAGATATATCCTAAACATCAACTCATTCCCATCTTCTGAATACACATCCCAGCCTGATCCCAGGTCATCTGAGATAGGCAAGACCTGATCGTCTACGAAATCACCGTTCCTGGAAACCTCCAACCACGCCCTTCTGCCTTCGACATCGATCTGCCTTGGAATGAGATTATAATTATCCGGCAGTTTGAATGTCTCACCAGTACTTAGAACGTATCTATCGGAGAAGGAGAATGTCTGCTCTCCAAATACTTCATGTGGAAGGATCTCTTCCACAGAATGTTCCGAAAAATCCTTCAAATATTTTGACGGGACAAAGTTTGCTGAAAGTATCAGTGATGAAATAAATATAACGATGAGAATAGATAGTAATTTAAGTGCATTGGCCACTTTCTTTGAATTTTTGTCCATGATTGCAATTGAACCCCCACAAAATATACCTCAAAGGCACTTTAAAAAAACATGCACCGTGGTATAAAAATATTTTGGAAACGAAATGTCCCTTTTGTTACTTCCAGAATTGCCACAATTTGTTAAGATCAACTGTTTTACCTATCATGAATTGTTACGAAAGGTCAGATACTATTGAGATAATGACAGAAATAGAGGACATTGACATAAAAATAAGCCCCTTGGTTTCGTTCCTTATATCTTACATTTCCGCATTAGGAAGGTTAAGATTAACGTCTTGTCTTAAGAATGTACAGAACACCAATAACTGCACAAACAATTATTGCTGTTATAGCACCTAATGCAAAAAATTCAGGGAATATTGCCAATACAAAAAAACTAAACATTAAAAAAATGGCTGCAACTAATAAGAACCATTTTGGAAGCAAAGAAGTATCTACAACACTATCATCTATCCCCGGACGAATGGGTTTGAACTTGTTTGAAATGCAATCACCTCAAAACTTTATATTGTAAGAACTTGGACATATGTTTTCACTGCATTTCATTCAAGCATTCGCTTTAGACCTGACATAACATGTACATTTGTAATTCTTCAATATCTGTCATTCTCGCAAGGAATGTAAATTAAAAGTTTCTGTTTCGATCTTTTAATTCCTGTTTTTTTGCTTCATTCCAACCGCTCACGTTTGAGAGGTATCCGGTCACTCTTGACAACTGATGCACATTATGATTCATGCAATCAGGGCACACGGGGTCTCCGCATACTTTACAGGTTGCAATTAGGTCCACCACGGTCTCGCCTGGGCAATTGCTCCCATTTGCCATAACCCATAACTGAACAGGGCAAACATCATTACCCTCGATCTTCATTTCCTTGCCATCATTGAACTCATCACACCATGCGACACATCTCTCAACAAACCTGCTCAATGGCATTGCGTACAATTTATCCACGGACATCATTTCTCTTTCACTCATATTTTCCACACTTCTTATGTCTGTCATTTATGTGTATTCTGTAATTAGTTTCTATCTGTCATTCTCGCAAGTTAAGATAAATACTTGGATAGATTGGTGGGTTCAAATCGCATCCCTCGCATAGAAAGTCGGGGATATAGCTAACTCCAAAAAAGTGAACGGGTTTGTGTGAGTTATGTGCACAATCGAATCAAAGACAAAAATGTTACTCTTCTAAAAATTTGAGAGCACATCGGTTCGAATCTTATCCCCCGCACAATCTTTTGGGGATATAGGTAACTCTATTTTTTTGTACACGATTGTGTGAATTGTTTGCACGACCTATATCCAAACATAAAGGTAAAGGTAACTTTGTTTTTTATACTTTTGCCAATATTACAAAAGTTTATTTTTCCGTTATGCATCCCTAAAAGTAATGCGTTGATAATTTGTTTTTAGACATTGAATGAAATTAGTACGAGTATTAACATCGTTGATTATCTCAGGAATTTATTTATAGTAATATCTGACTTTTTTACATATTCCTTATGTAAGCTGGAGTGAATTAACAATGAACGAAACCGAAAATGCAGAACGAATAACCATGCCACTAATAGGCGATATTGCACCGAAGTTTAAAGTAGATACAACTATGGGAGAGATTAGTTTCCCAGAAGATTACAAAGGAAAGTGGGTAATATTATTCAGTCATCCTGCAGACTTTACGCCTGTATGCACCACAGAATTCATGACATTTGCAAGTATGCAAGAAGAATTTTGTGAACTTAATACTGAACTAATAGGTTTGTCCATTGATAGTAAATATGCACATATTGCCTGGTTAAGGACAATAAAAGAGAAGATTGAGTACAAGGGTATGAAGAATGTTGAAGTTTTATTCCCTGTAATTGCAGATATCAAAATGGAAGTTGCTAAAATGTTTGGGATGATTCAGCCAAACGCTTCTGACAATCAGGCAGTTAGAGCAGTATTCATTATGGATCCAGAAGCAAAGGTAAGGGCAATACTCTACTATCCATTATCAAATGGAAGGAACATGGATGAGATCAAAAGGATGATTATTGCAATGCAAAAATCAGATAAAGAAAATATTGCAACGCCTGCAAATTGGAATCCTGGTGATGATGTTATAATCCCACCACCTGGATCATGTGGAGCTGCAAAAGAAAGAGTTGAATCAGAAGAAGAAGGCAAATATTGTCTGGACTGGTTTATGTGTCTCAGAAAAGAATCCTGAATTAAACTAAATTTAGAACTACATAGCCATTATTTATTGATGGCTTCAGTTCTTTTTTTATTGGAAAACAAAATGACACGGATTTTCTAAGAATATGGAAATGATAAAAAATACCACATCGGACACTAACAAAATAATTTATATCCATTCTTGTTCCCAATTATCCAACCTCTCCCTCATATGACCATTGAGAGTAAAAGGCTTATCATCCTCAGCATCAGCTCCTAACGTTTACATTTCATTCAAGAATGTCAAAATATGTATGATTGTGAAATGTAACTACTTATACCTGACATTTAATGTACATTTGTAATTCTTCAATATTTGACATCTGAACAAGGAAGGTTGATATTAAGACTTGGATATATTTGCAGGTTCAAATCGCATCCCTCGCATAACAAGTCGGGGATATATACAAAGAAAAATATGGCACAGGGGTTTTGTGAGAAAATTGCATAATCCCTCGGAAGTTTGAGTTATCACTTTTCTAATATTTATAATATATTCGCATTTGCTCAGAACGAATTAGGCTTAATTAAAGGTAGTGAGAAAGAGTAAATAAAAATCCCATAATTTCAATGAATTTCTATATGGGACAGAATAGAATTACTTCTATTAATGTATTTTAGAACTTATACTACCTCATCTAAAGGTTCAATCGATGATGAATCTGACAACGAAATTCCCGTATCTTTAACGGTAATATCACCTGAGCTATCAAATCTTTTCTTCAATAAATACGTCATCAAAGCAACAAGCAGCCCAAAGGAGCCTGATGCCATGAAGACCGTGTCAAGATTGAAATGCAACAGGACTATACCAAGCACTATGGGAGAAAGACTCTGACCAACATATTTCATGGCGTTGTGAATAGACAGCACACCACCTCTTGAATCTGAGGGGGATATCTGAATTATCTGTGCATCAATTGCGGTTCGCGCAAGCCCAAAGCCTGCTCCGAATAGCAACAATAAAAGAAGAACTGTGACAATCGAATGTGCAAATGAGATAGATATAATTGCTAACCCAACAAGTGCAAACCCAGCAGTAATAACCTTTATCATTGAATGCTTACTAGCTAGAATCTTCACACGAGATGCCATTAAAATGACAGTTATTCCTTGAAAAGCCAATATAAGTCCAGCTTCTTTTGCCGTATAGCCGTATACATCCTTGAGCATAAAGGGCATGTAGATGACCAGAGAATATAGTAAAAAGAAAATTGCAAAGCTCAGGAATACCGTATATATTATCTGCAATTCTTTGAGTGCTGTAAGCACATCAAATATGCCTTTGTGATCACTATTTTTCTTCTGAACCCTTGTCTCTGGAAGAAATGTCATCACAACAAAAGCAAATGGCAGTGAAAGTGCATAGAAAAGGAATGGATAGTTCCATCCCCAAATAGACAGTCCTCCGCCTATAAGAGGGGCGGATATCGAGCCAATGGCAATTGCCATACTAACCTTGCTCATAGCATGCACACTTTCAAGACCCTTGTACGCATCCCCTATTATTAGCATGGCTGGGGACATCATCCCTGCTACTCCAATGCCCTGTATGAACCTCAAAATCAGAAGTGATTGCAAATCAGATATAAAATAGCTTACAAGCCCCATTAGACCATAGATCATAAGGCAAGGAACAAGTATCTTCTTACGGTTTACACGGTCAATGAAATGTCCTATAACCAGTGTGAAAATAGCCGTTGAGATAGTATACACCGACATCAACAGCCCTATTTCATGGGATGTTGTTTGCAGAGGTTCTACCATCTCTGGCAATACTGGTGCTAAAATCGCACCTCCTGCCATGGCAAAGAATGCAATGATACAAAGCATTAGAAGGTGAATGTTTCTAAATTCCATGATTTTGCCTATTGATCTCACATTATTTTGGATACATTCTTGAACATCTTTTCAAGTAAGTCCATAATAAATTTTCTTTGACTGTCATCGAAATCAGATAAAAGGATATTTTCCCACTTCGCAGCTATCTTTTTCATATCAGGTTCGATTGCTCTTCCTTTCTCTGTAAGAAAAACAAGGTATGAACGTCTGTCTTCTTTGTCACTCTGCCTGAAAACATATCCTTCCTCGATCAGTTTCTTTATGGCTCTTGTAGCTGTGGCCTTATCCACTTTAATAGTCTGGGAAAGGGTTTCCTGATTGACACCATTCATTTTATAGAGGTGCATCAAAAAACCGAACTGTCCACTTCCAATATCATAGGGTTTCAGCTCTTTTTCAATGTATATCTGAGCATACCTGTGGAAGTATGAAATATATTTTCCAATGAATTCTTTATCGTGCATTAGTACACCTCTTTTTAAAAAAATCAACATTAAGAACAGCTGTATAATAGTTGTCTACAGCCTTTATAAAAATTTATAAATCTTTACCCATCTGCTTTGCAGTTTTTAGTATGCTTTCTTGGGAAAGGATATCTGATTTCTCTACTGTGCACCCTGCAGCAATTCTTCCTTTCACATCAAAGCCAAGGAAACCAAACACCATAGCAACAGTTGAGAAACAAGAGCTAAATGGATCTAGATTAGGATTTCCTTGTGTGAATGCAAGAGTCATCTTCTTATTCTTACCACTGAGTCTGCTTGTTAAATCTGGTTTTTCATAGACATAAAGACGATCCACAAAGGCCTTTGCCTGTGCAGTTATGTAGCCGAAATATACAGGATAACCAAATACAATAGCATCTGAACTCTCTCTCTCATTGTAAAGATGCTGCATATCATCATCCAACACACAGATCCCATCCTTTCTGCAGGCATTGCAACCTTTGCAAGGTGAAATATCCATATTAGCTAGGTTGTACATCTTTATCTCTGCATTGTTTTCAGAAGCACCTGAAAGAACTTCATTTACAAGTTTTGCTGTGTTTCCATTAGTATGTGGGCTTCCATTGAGTCCAATTACTTTCATTTTTACGATCCTCCAAATGGTTCAAGAAATATTGTTGCGAACGCAACTACATATGATTGATGTTGCAACTAATTATATATGTAGTTGTAGATGCAACTAATCGCGGATTAAGGTTTGATAATATCTAGATATATAAGCCCCACCGATAGTACTTGATACTTTTTTTATATCATACATTAACAGAAGCCCTGTTTCCCCCCACTTTTCTAACCTCCTCCCAACATGAGCATTGAGAGTAAAAGGCTTATCATCCTCAGCATCAGCTCCTAACTTTTACATTTCATTCAAGAATGTCAATATATGTATGATTGTGATATGTAACTGCTTATACCTGACATTTAATGTACAATTGTAATTCTTCAATATCTGACATCCCGACAAGGAATGTGAAATTTACTTTTTTAAAATAGTACTGTGGATATTAACCCATCCTGCCAATAGATCTAATAATTGCTCTTTCGTCTTTGGCTCTTGATGTTCCCATCCATCTACATGAAGGTAAAGCTCTCCTTCTTCATTGCATGATACTTTAAATTCTGGGTAACTATTCAGCCTACCCTAATCAATTGCTTAATGCTGATTTTCGTGCAACCCACATACATGTCCCCAATCGGACAAAAATGTAAAAATCACAATCAGTGGTCATTATTTGATATTTTATAAATCCTAATCGGTGCATAACATATACGCTATTAATAATTTCAACAAGGCACATTGATGCGTGTTTCTGTGGGCTGAATAGTTACAATTCTGGATACATTCTTTTCATCTCCTTTGTTATATCTGTCAAAAATGTGTAATTCGTAATATCTCTTTATTTGTCATTCTCGCAAGGAAGGTTAAAATTAGTGATTATCACCGATAATGATTTTCCAAAAGAGATGCATGGAGAAAAGATTGGTGATGTCATTATGGAGTTGAGGATGAAGAAGGGCATGACTCTCCTTGCATTGAACAGGAATATGGTAAATATAGTGAATCCGTTACTGGACATGATTATTGAAGAGGGGGATAAGAGGGGGATAAGATGGTTGAATTGTCTGTTACTGCATGATAACTCTCATATGGATGGCGTGAAGTGATATAATTTGATGACGTCCATGGGGGATTATCAAGCTGGCTTTCTCATGCATTGAACTCAAATAACCAATGTGGCCTGGATCGGGAAAGTGATGCGCTGCCCGTGCCACCTTGAATCCTTTATAATACCCCTTTCTTTAGTTCATCAAAATAATCACAATTCGATTTGTCCCTTGAATATAGAGGTTTTCTACAGAGCCCGAAAATGGTATCCGCGGATGGTATTTTTCGAGTAAAGCTTTTAAATATTAGATCATTACTTGCCGATTCAAGAGAGTTAGTAGAGGATGTTGCGGTATGTAACATGACTGTGACAACATCCTGGTAATCAAATTTTACATTTGATGGCATAAGCTTTGCAGTTTGTAAAAAAGAGCAGTTGATCGGAACTAAGGTCATTCGAAACTACTGTAAAAGCAAAAATGTATATATCGTTCCCGACAAAGATGGGCCGTTGCCTTTATTCAAATCCTGAAAAGGCAAGCGGAGGTTATCTAAATGTCGGCTGCAATGATCGGAATGAGCTTTCTCGTACTTGGTGTCATCCTGCTTCTTGGGAAATGGATAAGGGTTATGTCACCCCCCATCCAAAAGCTCTTCATACCCAGTTCTCTTATCGGGGGATTCCTGGCTTTATTTCTTGGACCTGAGGTCCTGGGTTATTTGATCTCATGGATAGGAGATAGCAGTACGTTCCTATCAGGAGGGATATTTCCAGAAGAGATGCTTGATGCGTGGACCACTCTGCCCGGGCTTTTCATAAACATCATATTTGCAACACTTTTTCTTGGGAAAAAACTACCTGCGATCAAAGACATATGGCTTCTTGCAGGACCACAAATTGCCCACGGACAGACCATAGCATGGGGTCAGTATGTGTTCGGCATATTGGCCGCGATTCTGATACTGACCCCTTTTTTTGGAATGGACCCAATGGTAGGTGCCCTTATAGAAATATCATTTGAAGGCGGGCATGGTACTGCAGCCGGTATGAGCGCTACTTTTGAGGAACTTGGATTTTCAGATGCAACAGACCTGGCACTTGGGCTTGCAACTGTGGGTATTCTCTTTGGTGTCATTTTTGGGATCGTGCTTTTGAACTATGGTGTAAGGTCAGGAAAAACAAGTGTGCTGAAAGATCAATCCCAGTTATCCCTTAGTGAAACCTATCAGAAAGGCATCATTGATTTTGACGCAAGGGAGTCTGCGGGGAAGATAACTACAAGACCCGAATCCATCGAGCCGCTTTCACTTCATTTTGCCTATGTGGGAGTTGCTA
Source organism: Methanococcoides sp. (assembly GCF_030594565.1). Classification (NCBI taxonomy): domain Archaea; kingdom Methanobacteriati; phylum Methanobacteriota; class Methanomicrobia; order Methanosarcinales; family Methanosarcinaceae; genus Methanococcoides; species Methanococcoides sp. The sequence continues at coordinate 6,485 of NZ_JAUVEY010000006.1, read as the reverse complement.
TTGGGGTCGGGTATTTTATCCTTCAGGCACTGATATGGATAGAGGCGATTACTTGGGGCCAGGCAACGGGAATATATCTGCTTGCCCATTTACCTCTTTTCCCCCTGGCAATGATAGGAGGCATCATACTACAGATGTTCCTTGATAAGTTCGACCCGTACTATACTCTGGACAGAGATCTTATGATGAGGATACAGGGTTTATCTCTTGACATTCTGATAACCAGTGCAATAGCCACACTGTCACTAACGGTTATCGGAAACAATCTGATGCCTTTCCTCATACTTGCCACAGTTGGAATTGTATGGAATCTGATAGCGTTCTTATACCTTGGACCAAAAATGATGCCTTCATACTGGTTCGAAAGGAGCATAGGTAATTTTGGACAGTCTATGGGGATGACGGCAAGTGGCCTGTTGTTAATGAGGATAGCCGATCCTGATTCAAAATCTCCTGCCCTTGAGGGATTTGGTTATAAACAGCTGCTATTTGAACCGATAGTAGGCGGTGGGATATTTACAGCTGCCTCTGTACCCCTGATATTCTATTTTGGCCCGATGCCGATGCTTATCATGACATCGGTTATCATGTTATTCTGGGCAGGACTAGGGGTCTTTTACTTTGGCCGAAAATAAATTCGGGAAAGTACCAGTATTCAAAACCTAGCTAAAAAGGCAAATTTATCATTTAGGTATGTGAAGGCAGAACTGGGTAAGTACAAAGCAAACATTCTGACTTTTAAATTCGTACAGTAGTTCCGAATGAACGCATCCACCTTTTTTCCTTTTGTCCAAATTTATTTTTAAAAATAATGCACACCCCACTCACATGTACCTGATCCATTCAAAATTGTGCATAAACATTGTCCTTATTTTTCACAAGTGAAAACCAGCTACCTGCGAAAGTAAAAGAAAGAATTAATTCCAGTGTCACCCATGCTGAAGGGAATACTAATGTGGAGACAAAACTCTTTGTTTTTGGAGCAATTAATCTATCAGCAAAAAAAGGTATGATAAAAATCATCCCATAAAATAAAGATGTTACTAATCCTACATTGCCTGGATACACACCAGCTAACATAATTGTCCATGCTATTATGTATAAGAGTGCAAAAAATATTAGTCCTTTAGTTTTGCTTTGTGTTCGTAGAAAGCGTATTAGAAATACAGGGGCAAGCCATGTTGCAATTGGAATAACATTCCAGATTCCATTTGAGAAAATTAAAAACATAAATCCAATAACAAGCCAAAGATATGACCAGTTTTCTGCTTTTATTTTTGAATTGTGCAGAAGCATACTACCATCTTCGTATTTGTTGATGGCTACATTAATAGTTGACTTCAATCATATTTATTGATGGTGGCATTTGAGATTGTTATTTTCAACTATAAGACCAAGTTTGCTCAATACCATTCTTCCAACCTTTCCCTCACATGAGCATTGAGAGTAAACGGCTTATCGCTCATAGCATCAGTTCCTAAGTTTTACATTTAATTCAAGAATGTCAAATTATGAACGCTTGTGAAGTGTAACTGCTTATACCTGACATTTAATGTATGTTTGTCTTACTTCCAGAATTGCCACCACTTGTTAAGATTGCCTGATTGATCTATCATCAATGGCTTTGAATATAATTTAGTGACTAGAGTTTGTTGTGTAAAATCTATGTTATGCATTGGTTTAGATAAGCAATGGGTGTGACATTTCGTAACTACAGCACCAAGTATTAACCATGATCTTATGTTAGGATCGCAATACACCAAGATACCAGGAACATCTGTGTAACTGCGAGGTAATACCGGCATGTCCTGAATCCCGGTCACTTTTGCCTCGCACGCATGGGTATCTACCAACAAATACATAGAATATGTATTATAATCTACCAAACCGATATTTTTACGTTGATTCTATATACTACCTATTACTTTCTATTACTATAATTATTACTGTCTATAACTGTCTATTACGAATAGGGGTAAAATGCCTAAAATCAATGACAATAGCCGTGTTCGGAAACGGCAAGTAAAATGTTTGAAATGTGGGTTTGAATTTATCAGCCAAGTAGAAGCTCCTCGCTGCTTCAATAAGGATCCTAAATGTTCATCCCATAAAGTGGTTGATTTAATCTCAATTCCCACTCAATCCGAATTGTACTTTGTAAAAGAGACGATCAATAAAATGCTTGATAAAATGGAAGATATTACTTTGGATCAACAGGTATTGCAAAATAATATTGAATATATAATAAAGAGAATTGATAAAAAATAAATATTTGAGTACAGATTCAAGTTGTGGTGGTATTGGGTGGATATATCTTTCAAGCTGTATTCGTATGGCCTTTCTCGGGGCTTCTGCTGGCAAATGAACGGTCCTTCTCTCCTTCATGATCAATTTGGGGTGTCATAACAACCTTTGAACCTCAACGTACCGCATACCTGACCAGAAGCAGACCTCGAAGATAACTATATTCAAATTTTAAATTAAATCAATGTCATTTATCGCACCTAGTCGCCTGTTTATATCTTCAATCGATAGGTCTAGGTATCGCATAGTTGTAGAAAGGTTCTTGTGACGCAAATACTTAGACACATACGCAAGTTCTAAGCCTCGATCGAGTAGGTGTTCAGCTCTGGAACGTCTAAAGGTATGTGTTCCAATACGCTTGTCTATGCCTGCTTTATCGCATAGGATATTTACTACCCTGTACACCCATGATCGAGTGACTTGTTTACCTTTCTGACTAAACATAATGTAATCGTTCGGTCTTAGGTTGTTGTGATCACAATAACGCTTAATTCGTTTCAGTACCTGGACTTTACATGGTGCTTTCTGCAGCTCTGTTATATCTTTACCCTTGCCGCCCCATACATCTATACAGCGATTTTCAAAGTTAAGATCTTTAACTCTAACGTTGATAGCTTCGGAGATCCTCAATGCAGGATAATACATTAACAATGTCCATGTGTCGTACTTCTCCGGAATATCCTGAAATTCCAGAATCGTCTTTAATTCGGATTCTTTGAGCCACTCTTTAGAGTACATCATACAATAAGTAAAAAGCAACAATCGGTTATAAGTGTTTCTTTTTTGTAATTAAATACGAAATCGTAAATGAATGGCAAAAACTAAAAACACGATACGAGTAACGATTATAAGGAATCGGTGCAATGTCCGGAAATTAGCCAGGATAAACGAAAAGGAAACAAAATGTGCATTTTGATTCCTTTTTCTGCAGAGCCGACGTTTCGCAAAAAGTATAGTTTAGGAAGATGAGAAGTGGGCTGATTGCCGGATAATAGAGGAAATTTGAACCCCATGTTGTGAGCAGTAAAAACGGCAACAGTAGCCACTTCCTCACCGTATGTGAGAAACGGTTGTAAATTGGCCGAAATATCAAAGGTTTTTGTATTGTAAGCTCCGGCATGAGCAAGTAAGAGTCCGGCCTTAACTAATCTATCAATACGGTAAATAATCCCTGAATGAGGCTTCCTGAGCTTCCTTGCAACTTCCCTGATGCTGCAGTGTTCATTAAGATGTTTGCAGATTTGTACATCATATTCAGTTACCTTTGTTCCATTGATTTTTTGTACTACCCCGTGGTGGTCGAATTTTTGCCTCTTTTTTGCCCATTTTTTGACCATCAATTGAACACATCCCCTTGCCATTGGTTTTAAGGCTGTTTTCATGGGTTTTGAACATTAAACTCTCAGAGGTGGTCAAAGAATCCTCAGGGGTGGTCAAACTTTTCTGACCATCCTTTTGTTTTTTGCCAGTCATAATTTATCACCTGAGACAGGAAATTATGCATTATTAGAACCCTTTGAAAAACACTCATACAATTTCCGACTTTCTATGCGAGGGATGCGATTTGAACCCACAAATTCCATTAAGTCTTAACATTAACCTTCCTATCTATTTTGACAGACATAAGAGATTTGAAAGAGGCTTTACGGGTTCTTTTTGCTTTCTTATATCTGTCGTTAAGTACATTAAACAATACATTACACAATAATGACTATGTTACCAACAATTAGAACTAGCTCTGATCTTGTCCTGCAGGATGAAGTAGATCACTTGACTTTAGAGGAATTTCACAAACTATTAGCTGCTTCAGACATGAAGTTTGATAGTTTGAAAAGATCCTCTGTTCGTAACTTGTTCATTCGGGATCGTAACAAAATGCTCATGATTGTCCTGTGGGCTACTGCAGGCAGGATAAGTGATGTTCTGGCCATGCGAGAGGATGACATAGATTATGACAAAAAGACGATTAAATTCTATGTCAAGAAAAGACGAAAATGGCACACTATAAGCATAGATAGTGATGTTACTCTCAAACTCTCAAACTATGTACGTACCTGGCATGTCAAAGGCTTGCTATTTCAGAATGTCAATAATAAGAAAGACGTTCCACAAAAGCCAATGGCAAGGCAGACCGTTGATGCAATCCTAAAGGACTATGCACAGATTGCAGGCATCAGGGCAATACATGCACACTTATTCAGGCATGGATGTGCCATGTATATGCTTTCAAAGGGTGTGCCTTTGGAGATCATAGCATATAGATTGAAACATAGCACCACGAGGACCACAGCGGCGTTCTATGCAAGGATTAATCCTGATATTGAAAGGGCGCTAATCTCTAATTGTGTTCCAGATATCTTGGGGATGAGTTAACTTTTTAATACTACAGGAGACACAAAATGGACGATATTCTTAAACGGGCTGTTAAATTCGAGTTTGGGAGCAATTCAAATGATTGGCACGATATCTTTCATGTTAAAAGACAAGGCGATTCAGAGTGGAACGTGAAAGACGGTGCTTTCCTATATGATATAAACTCAGATGTTTTCGTGCTGGAATATTCTGAATTTCGTAACGATCCGGAATTTCAAAAGGACACTCGATTCACTTTAGATGATGCATTTCGAATCGCTGAGACCATTGAACGAGAAGGAAAAATAGCTTTTCAGAGGAGACGTGTCAAGGAAATCAAAGAATGGTGCAAACAGAACGGCTACGAATAATATTGTCTAATTGCTAAAACTGTAACATTTACTGCTTATCCTCACCCTTTTTCTATCAAAAACAGTCAGAAACACATAGTTATGTTTCTAAACTGTCATAAAATAACAGGTTTTTGTCAAGCTGAGATAATTCACACTCTATGAATCACATTTATGTGAAAATGTGTAATCATTTCATTCACATATCATTTATTAATTTCAGTCTTCTATTACACATTCAACAAATTTGCATTGATCCTGATCCCATACCATTTTTGTTTCGAATTTTGGAAAGTTTTTTAGAATTGAGGATTGAAGTGCAAGTGGGGATAATCTGAAATCTTGGAATAGTGCTCTACCAAGTTCTTCTGAATCAAAATTTATAGTAATAATCCTTGTAATACCCATTCTGTTCTTGGTTGCAATACTTGCGTCTATTACCCCAATTGTATCCAATTTAGTAATGTGCTTAGATATGCTAGTTCTTGTTAAGATTTCTACGCCCAAGTGATCAGCATATTCTTTGTATTGTTTCTCCACATTACCAGTCGTAGTATTATTTGGATGTATCTTATTAGCGATGAGTGTAGAAACGAGTACAATCTTTGTTTGGATAGGTAATTCTTTAACAAGTTTAAATAACGCATCTGTATTGACTTTATTATATGCCATTTTTACATGACCTGGTTGTATGGTCCCACAGTTTTCATTCTTAGCCATCTCACCAGCTGCATCAAGTATTTCGAGAGCTGTTCTTGCATCACCATGATCTGAATATCTAGCACATAACTCAAGCACTCCATCCATTACAACACCTTCTTTGAATGCGATAGGTACACGATTTTTAAGAATCTCCACAAGTTGTTCTTCTCCATATGGAGAAAATATTAAGTGGCGTTCACCAAATGATGATAAAATACTGGATTCAACATTGTCCAAGAAAGATATGTCATTTGAAATTCCGATAATCCCTATGAAAATATAGTTATCTGATTTTTTGAATTGGGATGGTCTACTTAGATGATATAAGATATCAGTGCTTTTGAGCACATGGATTTCATCTAAAATTGCAATTAGTATAATTCTTTCTCTGGACAATATTTCCCACATATAATCAAGGTATTGTGATTTAGATAATCCTTGTTTCGGAATATTATTGGTTGGATCGATATCATTTATGATATGAACTATAATACGATTATCGGTATTATCTTGTTTACAGTTTATATTTACTATTTTAACGTTCAAGTCGAAATCCTTTGTAACATCCAATAGTGTACTCATTACATGTCCAATGACGACTGTTTTTCCAACGCCAGTGAGTCCAGTTACAAGTGCATTTTTTGGCTCAGAATTGGAAAGGATTGGTTCTACAAGACTTTCAATTTCATCGATTTCATCATCTCTGCCAATTAACTGCTCAGGAATATAATTGATAGATAGTGCAAATCTATTAATGAAGATGTTGTCTTTCTTTGT
>NZ_JAUVEY010000191.1:0-2923 GCF_030594565.1 Methanococcoides sp. | reverse complement strand
CTTGTTGCCACTTTGTTTATTGGCGAAGATGTGAAGTTGCGATACCAGAAGACATATCTTGTGTCAAATGCGGAGGAGATCACAAAGTATCTTACCGGAAGGGAGGATGCTGATAAGATTATCATTGAGATGCGTAAAAAGACGGGTCTTGAAATCATCAGTGCTGTGAAGTCTGTTTTGAGGGATGAGTTCGATAAGACTGATATTCCTGAGAAGGAGAACGACCTGTACAGTTTCTCGCACAACCTGCTCGAAGAAGAATTGATGCGCGTTACGGAGATCTCGGGTAAATATGCAGAGGGCAAGTATCCGGGAAAAGAGATTATTGGGAATTATGCGGGGTTCTTGAAGAAGCTTCTGGATGTTACGGACCCGTCTTCTTTCCTTAAGATGGTGTCTGAGGAGAGGGATGAGTTGATCGGACAGCGCCGGACGGTCGAACCGGTTATGTCGTTCTTTGGCAGTGTGCAGGTGGAGATATTCAGGCGGCTTTCCAGGGAAGTTGATGATTTCAGGCGAAATGTGCAATTCCTGAGCGAAGATGCAAGGTCCGATGTTGCCGGGATCGAGGCGATACTCAGTTCGGATGAACCGTATTCACAGATCAAAGACCTGACGCTATTTGAGAGCAGGATCAAGGTATCCCTTGAGGAGTCGTTGTCAAACCTGAAGCAGGAGTTGCAGGAGAAGATCAGGTCTGCAATGGAGGATATCGAAAAAGAACTTGCCGGCTACGTAATTATCTCTGCTGAGTTCAAACGCTCTGTGATGCAACCTTTCAATGATATTGAGAGAAACGCTGCAGGGTCGGATGATTGTACGTATGTAAAACTCCAGGTCGGAAACATTGACGAGCTGTCAGGCAGTGCTTATGAGAAGATCGAATCCGAGAGGCCTCTTGGCAGGGAAGGAAAAGGTGAGGATGCTACTGAGGTAATCAAGGTCACTCCTGTGAGGGTCATTACCGGCACTTCGTTGTTCAGAACAATAAAGGATATCGAAACTAAAGAGGATCTTGATGCGTACCTTGAGAAACTGAGGGCAGTTATGCAAAAGCATCTGGATGAGAATAGTAAGATCAAGGTGCTGTGAGTATGGGTATGGATAAAAAGAAGATCGCACAGTTCTCTGATACCCTCAGAAATAGGCTCTCGGAGGAAACAACGAAGAGGGCAGCTTATTACGGCATCCTTCCTGACAGTATTCAGGGTGTGGATGATAAGTTCGAGGATTCCATTGTCATAGGCGGCAAGGTCTTCAATCAAAATATCAAGCACAAGAGGGAGCAACTTGTACGCGAGATCAGGGAAAGGGGATACAGCCAGGTCATGGACGAGGTCACTTACACATGGTTCAACCGTTTTGTTGCCCTCAAGTTCATGGAGGTCAATGGCTACCTTCCTGCGGCGGTGTTCTCCTCAGGCGAAGCGAACAAGCACGAGCCCGATATTCTCACAAGATCCCTGAGTCTGGATTTTCTGGACATTGATAGGGATACTATACTCGACCTGAAATCAGGGGGCAAGGATGAGGAACTGTACCAGTATCTCATTCTCCGCCTGTGCAATTACATGAATAAGATTATGCCGTTCCTGTTCGAGTCCATTGAGGATTATACGGAATTGCTGTTTCCTGAGAGGCTCCTGCATACGGATTCCATCCTCGTGGATCTGAATGATATTATTGATGAGGCGGATTGGAAAGAAGTAGAGGTTATCGGGTGGATATACCAGTATTATGTAGCTCCCAGGAAGGAGAGGGTGTTCAAGGATATGAAGAAGAACATCAAGATCAAGAAAGAAGATATTCCTGCAGCCACACAGTTATTCACGCCTCACTGGATAGTCCGCTATCTTGTTGAAAACTCCCTGGGGCGTCTGTGGATGCTCAACCGTCCTCACTCCCGCCTATTCGAGCAGATGGAATATTACATTAAACCTGAGCAAACTGAAACCGATTTCCTGAGAATCAACTCCCCGGAAGAGATCAAGATCTGCGATCCTGCCTGCGGTTCGGGACACATGCTGGTCTATGCATTTGACCTGCTCCATTCCATCTACGAGGAGGAAGGCTATACGCTCTCCGGGATCCCTGAACATATCCTGAGCCACAACCTATTCGGTATCGAGATCGACAAGCGTGCCGGTGAACTGGCAGCCTTTGCCCTGACCATGAAAGCCAGAAAAAAGCACCGCAATTTCTTCAACAATCCAGTCCAGCCCAATATCTGCGCGCTGCAAAGCATCTCTTTTGAGGATGATGAACTGCGGTCGTACATAGCAGCCATCGGCAGTAACCTGTTTAACACTGACCTGCAACAAACCCTACTCCAGTTCAGTGAGGCTGACAACTTCGGCTCCCTAATCCGCCCGGCAACCACGAATGTATCTGACATCCGGCACATGCTTAATGAGAAAAACTTATCCGGCAACCTGACGCTTTTTACCACTCACCAAAAAGTGCTCAAGGTTTTGGAGCAATCAGATTACCTCAGTCCAAAATATCATGTGGTCATTGCCAATCCGCCGTACATGGGTGGCAAGGGGATGAACGCAAGGTTGAAGGCATTCGCAAAAGACAATTACCCAAATAGCAAATCTGATTTCTTTGCCATGTTTATAGAGCGCAATCTCGATATGGCAATACAAAAAGGCATGGTAGCAATGATAACCATGCAAAGCTGGATGTTCCTTTCATCCTTTGAAAAACTCCGTGATAACATTTTGAATAACGACACTATCCTATCCATGACACATCTTGGTCCACGAGCTTTTGACAGTATTGGCGGTGAGGTCGTTTCAACCACAGCATTCGTTATCGAAACTGAACACCACGAGAACCTTAAAGGGGCTTATTTGCGGCTCATTGATGGAAGAAATGAAGCAGAAAAAGAAGCTGAACTCAAAGCAAAACGAAATGAGCC
>NZ_JAUVEY010000160.1:0-4526 GCF_030594565.1 Methanococcoides sp. | reverse complement strand
TATAAACGTTTTGAAGAAAAGAAAGCGAACGGGACGAAGGATTCAATTAAATCATAGTTTGTGGTGGTACTTTGGGGGGTTTGGAGGAAACCCGTTCGCATTTGATAGAACTATCTTTTCTGATATAAATGTTTCGTATGGACGCGAACGAAATACCAATTAGCTCAGAACCCTATGATCATCAATATTAAATTTACTGACCTTTTGTAATATCTCTTCCCGGGCCTCAATATCCAGGACGATCTGTTCACCGTAATCAATACTATGGACTATACCTTCATCATATAGCCATGATACTATCGAAAGACTCTCTTTGGACATATCCAAAGCGATCCGGGAACGATCCCAATGAGGCAGATTCTCATAGATCTTATCCATAAGCGCTTCAAAACCGTCACCCGAACTTGCAGAGATGAGTACAGGGTGAGGTGCAAGATAACTTATCGCATCAACTTTCCTTTTGAGAACATCCGAATCTACCATATCGACCTTATTCAGAACAGTAACTATTTCCACACCTTCGATACGCTTCCAGAAAATGTCATGACTTACCACAAGCTTTTGCCTTATCACCTCCACAGGATCACTCATATCCACCACAAGGAGGATAACGTCCGCAAGAAAGATCTCATCAAGGGTGGACCGAAATGCATCGACCATCCAATGAGGAAGGTCCTCAATAAAACCAACTGTATCAGTAAGAAGCACACGCCTCTGATTTATTGAAAGGGAACGTGTAGTAGGGGACAATGTCGTGAAAAGCATGTCTTCAACTTCAGTCCCTTCCTTCACAAGCGACTGGAAAAGAGTGCTTTTGCCTGCATTCGTATAACCTGCCAGGGCAACGAGGGAAAAACCCCTTTCATGTCTGAAAGAGCGAAGGGACTCACTGCCCTTACAAGAACTATGAATTTCGTTCCTTATCCTGACTATCCTTTTCTTAACGTCCTGCTCGTAGGAATCCTCATAACCGCCCAGACCCATAAACCCAGGACGTTCATCTTTTTTAAGCAAAGAAACTATAGACCTTGCTTTTGGCAACTCATACTGCAACCTTGCAAGTTCCACCTGTAATTTTGCACGCCTTGTGGTAGCCCTTGAGGCAAATATCTCAAGGATCAGATTGAACCTGTCAATTACCTCACATTTGCAGGTCTCAGAGATATTATATATCTGCGTAGTTGACAATTGGTGATTAAAAATGACTTTTTCAGCACCTGATACCTCCACAAACACCGCCAGTTCATCGACCTTCCCCCTGCCTACCTGATACTTGCGGTCAGGATACCGCGTCTGTGTCAGCACACCCACTACACTATAATGTGCAGCTCTTGCCAGTTCCTTAAGTTCGGCAAGCTTTCTCTCATTTACACCATGATCAGCACCAGGCTCATTTCTCTGTACAAGGATTACTTTTTTCATGATCGACCTTTTACTATTTTCAGACTGACATTCAAAATCACTCGATATCGAGCTCTTTCATAAGAAGTTTTCTGGAACTTAAGGAAATATGATGTGCAAACTCTATCGCCAGCCTTTCACTCAAAGATTCCTGATATTTGATATCCCGCGAGAACATTTTCTTAGACATCCATTCAGGCCTATTGTATAGATCACCCTTCTCAACAATAATAGATCCAGGGAAATCGATCTCTGAAACAGTTAACTCGATAATACTTACGATATCGAGCACATCAGGAGGATCAGGGCTTAAAAACGGCTTAATGGCTATCTGCGAAATTGATTCGATATGACTGGCAGAAACCTCCATAGCAACCGCAGCACAGACCATATAATATCCATCTTTTATCTTATGCCTTCCAGAGATATCGACTGCTATAATAGGAAACATTCTGACACTCACAATTTATTCAATATAATACGTTTTGATCCAATCAATTCCATTCAATTCGATTTAATTTTAATTTGATCGATACCAACCTACCCATAACTATTGTTTTAAGGATATATTACCTTTGAGAACAAATATGTTGTTGCCAGGACATCATTTCATTAGATCCTTCAGGTATTCCGTATCCTTGAGTATCTTAAAACTAACAAAACCACCCACTATCAGGTTCAGATAAAGAGTGAAAGCACGCCATGCCACTACAACAATACCTATTAGATAAACAGGGACGAATAAAGAGAATAGCGAGGTTGCACCAAGTTCGGCTATCCCGCTTGAACCTGGAGTTATAGGTAGCACAAGTAAGATCATGAGAAGCACCTGTGCAGCAAAAGAAATAACAATAGCAGGTGGCTGGTTCAATCCCATGAGTATAACAGGGACCATTGCAAATTCAACTATCCAGAAAAGGATAGTATAAACACTTCCAAAGAACAAACCTTTACGTCCTTTTGTAACAAAAAAGGCCATGCTGCTATGAAAATCATCAATGACCATATCCAACTTATCTGTGAGCCTTTCAAGACGTGAACTGTCCGCCTTCCCCGTAATTACAGCAACACGATGGATCACATAATTAAATGCTTTCTTTGTATGATGGGGATGCCAGACCGCATATATCACGATCAGGAAAGTAAGAGACAGTAACAATTCACCCATCACTACCAGAGTGTTCAGCCCGGAGATCGATATCACACCACGAAATAAATGCAGTGCTATCGGAGCAGAGACCAGTATAAGTACACCATCAAGTAATCTTTCCCCAAGGACAACAGCTGTTGCAGACCCCACAGGCACATTTTCCTGACCGAGCAGATGTACCCTCAGTGGCTCACCGCCAATAGATGAAGGCGTGACCGATGCAAGGAAAGTACTTGAGGTCACGATCTCAACAGCCCTTGGAATAGAAACATCGAACCCAAGGAATTTGCACATTGACCTTGTACGCAAGCCCCACAGGAGATAGGACAACAGATGTAGGCATAATGCAAGTAAAAGGAACTCCAGTCTTATATTGCGAATACTTTCCAGTGTTTGAGGATCCAAAGTGTAGAACATCACACCAATAATAGAGATAATGCTAATAAAAAGAGAAATTATTAACCATTTTTTCATATTATTCAAGTTCGATCATCCCTACAATTGTGGATCAGCTTAACACAAAACTATTATTCCATATATTAGTAGTCCCATATAAGGAATTTGTTCCGATATATCGACGAGTGTTACGATATTCACAATGTATAAATACAATACGTGCAAATACTGACCAACTAAAAAGGATGTTTAACAAATAAAATATCTTTTGCGTGTTAATTTCTGAGGAATGTGAATGAATTCCAAAAATGAAGAGAACAACATCCTTGAGAGAGCTGCTATCGACATAGAGGGAAGAACTGTTAGACAGAGATGGCAGGAAATGTTGTATCATCGGGCTTATGACCACCCATTGATATCAAACTATCAACCATACGCACTTGCTGCGACCATAGTATTCGGGCTTATGACCTTACAGATCGACATAGAACAATATATAGGAATTAATCCATCCCTGAACTATGCAGACGTTATGGTGATGATAGAAGGCAATGCCGTCACATACATACAGGCTTTTGCAACCCCCTGGCTCACGTATTTTTCAGCTTTTATCTACCTGATAGGGTTTTCAGTTCTATTGATGGGAACATTCCTCATATTCGTATACAAAAAGGATGCAAAAAGCCTTCAGGAATTCTCCATAGCGTTCACACTTATCTACCTTGTAGCATATCCGTTCTACATATTGTTCCCGGTATCTGTCACGAGCAACACCCTTCCGAACATGGCCCCTTTGCTTTACGGACTAGACCCTTCAATAGTTAAGATAGTGCACATATGTGACCCGACACTTGACAACTGCTTCCCCAGCCTGCACGCTGCACTCTCTCTTATGGCAATGCTCATTATTCTGACGAGGACAGAGAATTTAAGATTGAAGGCATTAGCGGTCTTTACGACCATAAGCGTCCAATTCACCATACTTTATCTTGGCATCCACTGGATAACAGATCTGATAGGGGGCATAATGCTGGCATTCACAAGTTATTATGTTGCAACAAGGTATCGGGAACTTATTGTCACAAGATCTGAAAAATTGATCGCTGGAAGATACGAAAATGAAGAGGGGAAACGATCATGAAGATAATGCTTTTTGTCTGCGGAGAAGGACTGGGACACACCAGCCGATGCATATCCCTTGCACAACAAATGAAAGCTTCCGGTCATGAAGTGCTCATGGGAACATATGGATATTCAAAGGACCTTATTGAAACAAAAGGACTCCGAACGGCAGAGATGGTCCCTGAGATACAACTGGTCGGAAATTCGGGGAGTCTCGATCTTAAAAGCTCGGTGATAGCGACCATTAAAAGTGGACAATTTCTGAGAATAGGAAAAGTACACCGAATTTTAAAGGATTTCGAACCGGATATTGTGGTTTCTGACAGTTACTACACAGGCATCTTTTCGGCATGGATGAGAAAAAAACCGGTATATCTGATGGTCAACCAATCCAACATGGAAGAGTTCTTCATGGGAAAAAGCTTTTTCATGAGATCCCTTGGAAAAATAACAAAGA
>NZ_JAUVEY010000024.1:0-18484 GCF_030594565.1 Methanococcoides sp. | reverse complement strand
CCAGAATGGGAACATGCCCACCGTGACACCGTTCTTCTCTCTCATATTTTTACACTTCTCACATCCCTCCGGACATTCAAAATAGTCCAAAAGTTTCATTACATCTTCTTTATATTCTCGAAATTCGTTCTCAACAGACATATTTTTCACCTTTCCAAAATTCATATATTCATTTTAACAATCATCAACCACATTCACGTTCATTCAGCCATGCCTCGTTACATACTCCCACATCTACTTCTTACTACCCTTCTTGTCCCCACTTTCTTCCATCAGCCGTTCCCAATACAAGTACAAGTTAAATATCTTTGGAGCTACAACTTATTTGAATCTTTTATGTCTGTATAAACAAGGAAGGGAGCTTAATTTAAGAAAGATGCAAAGAGGTAAACCACCATTAAAGATTGATTCTTATATGGGTGAAACACGACCAATTCGTGAATTAAATGATTGAACGCATATATTCAAACATATCCTTTTTTGGAGTATTTACCTACTTCTTTTATCGTGCTGGCTTGACCATGATGGGATATCCTGTTTCTCATGTAGATCTCTTGTGCTTATCGTTCTCAAGATGAGGGATATTATTATAGGTTATACCAAGAGATAGTTTATGCATCATTAATTGATAATCGAATAAAAATTTTAAGGAATGAAGGTAATGGGGAATAAATTAACTATATTCCTAATTGATGGAAATGAGTATGGACCAAGAACTGTCGAAATTGGGAATTGGTCTGGAAAAGCAATATATTCCTCTAGATCAGCTCTTCCAAATGTCTTATCGCGAGATGAGTTTGAGAACCCCGGTGTGTACATATTAAAATCGATTCCTGATGATAATATTTATTCTGAAAAAATATATGTTGGAGAAGCTGAAAACCTAAAAATTCGTGTCAAACAGCACTTATCAAATCCTGACAAAGAATTTACTGAATTTATTGGATTTATTAGTAAAGATGATTTATTAACAAAATCTCACATCAAGTATCTTGAATCTAGAATTGTAACTTTGGCAAAGGAAGCAAAAACATCTGAAATCGAAAATGGAACTGCTCCAAGTTTACCAACTTTACATGAAGCCGATATTTCCGACATGGAATATTTCTTAGATCAGATTAAGTTGATATTGCCTGTTGTGAGCTATAAAGTATTAATTCCAAGTGTAACTAAAAATATTCCTTCAAAGAATAGAGAAAAAGTTGAAACTCAGCCAATAATCTATCATATTAAAAGCAATAAACTTGAAGCACAAATGTATGAATCCGATCAAGGTATCATTGTATTAAATGGTTCTCAGTGCAGCAAAACTACTTCTAAATCAATATCAATAGGCAGGATTAAAATAAGAGAGAAACTCCTAGATTCCGGAGTGTTAATCGACAAAGATAAAAATTATGTATTTTCAGAAGATACAATATTTTCGAGTCCAAGTGCCGCATCTTCAACTATATTGGGCAGACAAGCTCCTGGTCCAATTACGTGGGTCGATGAAAAAGGAATTACGTATAAAGAAAATCAGAAACGATATTTTGAAAATTAATATAGTCAGTGGGAAATATATTCCATTGATTTATTTCATAATAGAGTGTCAAAATATGGACTTATTTATTATGCAATTAGTCGCTTCTTAATATCAAAAAGATTCATACAAGATTCCTTGTCATTCTTAACCAACTCATATGTTTTATCAAAAGCATAGTCTAAGGCATAATCATACGAAGCCCGTGGATGAGTTTTGGCCAAAAAAGTTTCTATTTTTGTACAGCATTTCGTAGGTAAGTTAAATTTTACATTACTTATCATATACAATAGATTTCTTTCGGCAAACATAATGTTTAGTTTTATTTTGTTCTTATCTTCATCAGAAATTGAAATGCTTTTTTTATATAAATCAGAGTTAGAAGTAATTATATTTTCAAGCAGAAGTAAAACAAGTTCGAAACTTTTGAAGAATTTATTATGCATTAAAACTTTACTAAGATCCAACAAAATTACTGATACCTGAGTCACATCATAATTTGCTTGACAAGCTGATTGTACTAATGAACTATAATGAGGCATAAAGTTTATGACAATATCTGAATCATCATAGTTTAGTTCTATTGATGTTTCAAGGAGCTTTAAAGACTCATCTAAA
Organism: Methanococcoides sp.; assembly: GCF_030594565.1. Classification (NCBI taxonomy): domain Archaea; kingdom Methanobacteriati; phylum Methanobacteriota; class Methanomicrobia; order Methanosarcinales; family Methanosarcinaceae; genus Methanococcoides; species Methanococcoides sp. The sequence continues at coordinate 16,344 of NZ_JAUVEY010000024.1, read as the reverse complement.
CATTCACCAAAAATAGCATCATTTTTATGTTCAATCGATTCATCCATAAATTTGAAATAGTAGTACAAAATAGGACGTATTTCTTTTTTGTAAATACTGATATCTTTTTTTAGAGGCTCTAATAACATATTGCTATTGCCCGAAAATGATTCTAATACTGGATTAATCGATTCATAGTCTGCTTGTTTTTTAATTAATTGAATAATTAAATAACTGTAATGTTCACAAAAATAATCTGTGATTTTGGATTGACTGGGACCAATATTTGAAGTTTCAAAAGCGCGATTCCACTTAGAGTCATGTATTTTTACAAGTTTTTTGAAAAGGGCAATATTTTGATTTTTATAACTATTTACTATAGCATCTAGAGTAGATTGCAAATCATCCTCTACTTCCCCATTAGAAATTTCAATTATCTTTTTTCTATTAATTTCTATTGTTGAGTGATAATTGATTAATTCTTGATCTGGATTCTGCCTATTGCCTCGATAATCCATTTTCACAACATATATAAAAGCAAATATAGTTACTAACGAAGCAGCTATAGCTATAACCGAAACCGGATCCATATTAATCATCACTATTAAAACTCTAAAAGGTTGAATTTAATTGAGGTAATTGTAATTGTAGTCACATTAATCCTTATCTTTACATATAAGGTTGTTGCAATCTGTAAAAAATAGGATGAGTTGAATCTCACTTCCTAACCACCAATATCACTACATACATCTACCTCTAAATCATTGTAACTAATATTCCAAAGTTTACATTAGGAATGTCTCGGATAAATTGTATCGGTGATAAAATATGACTACCGAATCTGATTTTAAGACATTTCTTGAGAATGCAATATGGAACAAAACATGGGAAGATGAAGATGATGAGGAAGGGGAAATCCTATCCTATGAAGTACTGACACTTGAAGAAGCAGGAGTCCTATCTGATGCTAATCGTATAGGTGTCATTGCAGGAACAATATCTAATGATAGTGGTTTTGTTGTAATCGCACCTGACAGATCAACCTTTGTTGTAGCAATCCATAGAGAGATGTGATAGTATGGATGATATTTTTGGTGAAGTTGTCTATACTTACACGTCGGAACAAGCTGTTGAAGATGGCATCCTTTTCGACATCATTCAAGTCAATCCTGAATGGGAGGAGGGAATCTTTAGGTACATTACAACTAACCTGATGGCTCAAGGATATTTGCAGGATGACAACATCAATATCCCTAATCTATTGGACCTATTGAATCAGGCTAATGTCATTGTACGGAAGGCATCTAATAACTTCAAGGATAAGCCCGAATCGTTTTATTCAGGAAATATTGAGTTGCCCAGTGGGAAGAAACAGCAGATATTCATATCATTAAACGAACTTGGCAAGTACACAGTAATGTTGCCTGAAGATTATTGAGCTGAAGGATGTTCAGCTATTTTCTTTTGCTCTAATTTCTGATTTCATGTCGCGTTTTACAATTTTTTTAACATTGCTCTTTTCAGTATCCCAGCTATTTTTATTCCATCCATTTTTGAAATTGCATTTTGGATGCGGACAACTCCAAGTATAAAATCCTATGATATTTTTCTTTTCGACTAATTCGGTATTACATTCTGGACACTCTGGTGGAATTTTAATATCAATATCATCAAGGATACTAATTTTAGATCTACCAGACATACGACTATTTTGTGGAATACGTACTGTCCAAAGAATACTTTTATGCTCAACTGGCCCTAATTCTTTCCAACCATGACGAGGACTCGCTCTTTTAACAAAAGCAGGTGAGTAATCTCTCTGTTTTTTTATATGGTTGTAAATGAGTATGCAAACAACCCATAATATTCCAAAAACAATACCGCCCTTATAATAAATCGAAGGTATTTGCTTAAGAGAAGAAAAAATAACATTATTGCTAACATCAGAATCGACAGATAGTATTGCTGTACAAACAATAAAAATAATTATTGGATTTATATAATGCTCAAGAAGATAGGGTAGAAATTTGTTAATACTCATCACTTTCCTTTTAATTTTAACAAATGGTCTTAATGTTTTCAGCATCATTAAATAAGTTTCTAATTGTCATTAAACGAGGTGAACAAGTACACAATCATGCTACCTGAAGATTATTAATTTTTTTTTGATTATCAAATAAATGTTTATTATTGCTTTTATGACCTTTATAGTGTAACGAAACATGTTTTAATCGAATGAGGAAAAACATCTACATCCTAAAAATGATTATATTATAAAGTTATGGTTTTATAATAACTTTAAACTATAAAGTTAAATAAAATATAATAATATATATTACCAATCAATAAATACATAAATATATTCGATCATTTTAAAAGTTGATCAGAGGTCATATGATCAGATCATAAATAAACCCTGATCAATATCAACAATTCAATGAAGGTGTCCTATGCTCCGGAAAGCTGTATCTCTACAATCAATATCTTTACTAATGCTCTCTGCACTATTGATATTCCTTTGCTTGCTCCCATTTACTGCATCTGCATACACAATAGACGATGTTGAATGGAAATCAACGACCTCTTCTACATTAAACTGGGGAGATACAATGACTTATGGAGGAGATAGTAATAACTACATAATAAAAGCAGAAGATTTCACCAAAGATGGATATGTACATATTTCACTAACAAGAAACAACGAAATTAAAGATTTCAGTTTCTTGCGGGTAGGCCAGAGCTTTGAATTCAGGGATGAGGAATATGGACAAGACATAAAGGTCTATGTGAATACAGTAACATTGAACATCGATGAATGGACCGGCAATATGGAAAAACCTACAGCAGGAATACAAATCTACGGAAGGGGCCATCCAGCATTTGATATCACAATAACAACGGATAAGGAGGAATACGACCCGAAGACCATGAGTTCACCACAGGAGATAACTGCAACGTATTCCATTACGAATACTGGAGATGCTGAAGGTAAGGATATTGAACTTGTTATCGAGTCGGGCGGGATGGAATTAGCAGACGGGAAGCTCAAATATGAGATTGATACTCTTAAAAAGGGCGGGGCTTCCGAGCCTATGACTGTCAAGTTCAAAGTACCTCAGCCCTGGGAAGAAACAACGATGGACCTGAAAGCCATAGTTAAAGCCAAAGACATCAACAACAATCTGTATGAGGACAGCGAATCAAAGACCATTACAATTGAACCAAAGGTCGAACTCATACTAACCAAATCCATGACCAAAGAAATATATATGGATCAAACAGCACATGTTCTTGTCTATGTCCGCAATTCGGGAATATGCGATATAAATTCAGTCACTATCAGAAATTCTATTGTTGAAGGTGTTGAATTAAGGGACAGTGTAACCCTTGAAAAAACAATTTCACTCGCACCGGGCGAAACAAAAGAAATGTTTGCATATTCATTAAAGCCAATTCAGGCAGGTACTTTTACTGCTCCTGAATCAACAGCATCATTTATAGCTTCCAATGATAAAGAATACACCTTCGAATCAGATCAGCCGACGTTAACGATCAACGGTCCTGAGATTGTACTGGCACAGACATTGGACAGATCAAACATACGACCCGGGGAAGAAGTGAAAGTCACGGTTACAGCGAAGAACAAAGGTAACAGGGATGCCAGTACAAGGGTCACTTCGACCCAGTTCCCGGAAGGTGCAACATTCATCAGTGGGGATACATCTCTCGATGAAGTCCTTACTGCAGGTCAATCCAGTAGTTATACATACATATCGAGGATGGATGAACCCGGTACTTTTAAGCTTCCTCCTGCCACTGCAACATTTATTGATATGGAAGATTTCAAAGGTGAGAAAATATCCAACATGCCTGTTATAACAGTAGAGATACCTCCCGAAACTGGAGATAATGAGGATACTTCAGGCGCAGATTCCGGCCTTGAGATTCCCGGAATAACTTCCGGAAATAATAATGAAAATGCCCAGACCGCCGACGAAAATGAAGAGAAGGTCCAACCGGGATTCGGATCCCTGTTCGCAATTGTCGCAATTGCAGGCGTATACCTGCTAAGAAGGAGAAATTAAAAGGGTCATATAATGAGAAACTACATCTGCATAATAATATCCACCTTCATTTTGGCCTTCGCGAATACATCCATAGCTGCAGACGAAAATAGGAACTGGGAAGGACAGTCGGCCATATGCTCTACTGAGGCGACAGTATCGATGTGAATAGGTCATTGATAGCAGCACATGATTTTTCAAAAGCAAAACCATTTGATATTGATACAGACCATGTTATGCCCACAGTCCTTTCAGAAAGTTCAGAGGAATGGAATGTTCTGCTCCCTATGAATAATAATGATATACATAGCAACAAGATAATTGATGGAAGGTTGAACATACCTCCTCCGGAATTGGTAACCGGTAATGACATACCGCCCCCCACCGAAGTAGTAATCGACGAAGCCCTTTCTTTCTGATAGATATTGGAATTCACTGAACGAAACCTATATAGCCCTTTCAGGAGTTTGGACAGCGGGAGCATGACATGAAATATGATCAGAATCTAGATAAAGTCAAATTTGAGATAATCATCTCAGGAAGATCGAACGTTGGTAAATCTTCCATAATAAGAGAGCTCACCGGCAAGCAAGTAAAGGTGGGAAAACGCCCTGGAGTTACACTAAAACCGACACAGGTCCTTCTTTCCGATATGCTGATAACAGACCTGCCCGGTTTTGGGTTCATGAGCGGCGTAAAGGACAGGAAGCAGGACATTGTTAAAGACCAGATCGTCCGCTACATAGAGAAAAATGCTGACAGGATAAAGATCGCAGTAATTGTTGCTGATCCCGTTTCATTCGTCGATGTAGTTGAACGCTGGGAAAGCCGGAATGAAATACCTATCGACATTGAGATATTCGACTTTTTCAATGAGCTTGGATTCGACACCATCATAGCCGTCAATAAGATGGATCGTATAAAGGATGTGGAGCATGATGAAAGGCTTGATGCAATCGTTGAAAAGTTCGGTTTGTCAGCACCATGGAAACAGTGGAACTATATCGTTGCACCCACCAGTGCTAAAAAGGGAGATATAAAAAGCCTTAAAGGCCTTCTTAGAAAACGTCTCCACGAAGAAAAAAGGGATGACCTTTTCAAGTATATCTGAAATTGGACTAAGATATCATCTTACGTGAAAAGCAGCACCTATATCATGTGCTATCTTTTCACATTTCAGAATATCGACATCGTTGAAACCCACCACGGTCATACGAGCCTCTATTCCGGCATTTACTGCTTCTTTTGTGAACTCGAGCATTGCCTCATAGGCATTTTCAAAAGCAGGCTGGCATAGTTCGTCATATCTTTCTTTCGATTCGGCATTAAGGCTTACTGAAACTTCATCAAGACCAGCTTCCTTAAGCTCAGAGATAACATTTCTTTCAGGATGAAGCAATTGAGCATGTCCGTTGGTATCGATCCGCACCTTCATCCCACGTTCTTTTAACCAGCTAGTCACTTCAAGCACAACATCGAACCTTATAGTAGGTTCACCAAAGCCAGTGAAAACGACCTCACGGTATTTTTCAAGGTCAATGGAGCCTAGCTTATCCAGGATCGCATCAATGGATGGTTCTTTCTTAAGGCGAAGGTCATATCCATAAATGCCATCAGAGATATCACGAATACAAAAGATACAGTTTGCACTGCATCTGTTAGTAATGTTAAGATAAAGATTGTCATGCCCCTCGTAACAGAAAGTTCCGACACCTGCAATATCCCCATTGAATTCTTCTTCGATCATTCGTAAATATCTCCTTCATCCTTTAGCCATATTCCCGAAACGATAGATGAACGTCCTCCATAGGACACATCGTCCGATAGAAAATACATCCATGCAACAGAACTGTCTTTAAGGAGGACTTCCCCCCTGCAAAACCAGTTCCCCTCAAATCCATCTATAGCGGACAATGTACGATCATCGACACTGAACAACTCACCAACGATACTCGACACAGGATTCTCTTTCACGACTGCGGGGAAATCACCCATATCGAGCATCTGAAATTTATCTTCAGTACAATTTTCCGAAACAAATGATGCTCCATCAAGAAGATGATGGCTCTTATGTCCTTTTTTCAAAGTGCCATAGGCAAAAAGGAAATTCATTTTATCCCAAAGTTCATCTTGATGAGGCCTTTACGCACAGCATCCGGCAACTGCCCACACTGCAATGCCTTCATCTGCTCAGGGGCGATCATCCTGATGGCAGTCGACATCATGGAATCAGAGCGCATGAGATTATCCATAAGCTTTCGCACATAGACCGCCGTTTTTATCTCAAGCCCCATCTCCCGCCTCCAGCGCTCATCATAATCCTGTAAAGCACATTTACCATCGAGGAATTCAGCTGCAGTCTGTCCTGCGATCTTACCCCCGACCATTGCAGTGGAGATACCGCCACCGTTGGTGGCTATTATGTGACCTGCTGCATCCCCGGCCACAAGAGTATCCTTCGTGGCAGTTACTTTGGGTGCACCACCTACCGGCACAAGACCGGATACGACTGAAACAATGGAAGCACCGGCAAGTTTCGGACTTGCTATAGGATGCTCATACATGAACCTTTCAAGATAATCCCTTGCAGACAACCCGTTCCTGAACAATACTTCCCTTATACCGACACCGATATTCGCAGTATCCCCACCCTGGGAGATTATCCACGCATAACCACCGGGCACGTAATCCTTTCCAAAATACATCTCAACGGCTTCGCGGTCAATATCCACACCACTGATCTCATACTCGAAAGCAGTACCGGTACCCATGGGATCGGGATCCCTTACCAGACCCTTTGCCCTGCCGACAATGGAATTTGGACCGTCTGCCCCAATAAGCACTTTAGCACCAATTGTGTGTGCTCCAAAAACACCATCCACATTAACGGAAGTACCATTGACCTCAAGAACATTTGTGCCTACCATCATATCCACACCGCAGCGTCCTGCCTCTTTTGCAAGATATTTGTCGAACCTGCGTCTGTCGATGGCATCAGCATCCACTTCAAATTCCTTGGAATATCCATTCGGAGCGATGAAACGCTGTACACTGCTTGTAGTGTGAATGCACTCCGCAGGAATCTCCTCAAGCATATAGGGAAGTTGTGCATTTGGCACAAGCTCCTGCAAAGTATCAAGATGTGGTAGGAAGCCTCCACATTGAAGTGGTACGCCCAGGTCCTTTTTCTTTTCAATGAGGAGTACGGATGCACCTACCTGTGCAGCATAAGCTGCAGCAGTTGAACCTGCAGGTCCTGCCCCGACAACAATAATATCATATAATTCTTCAGGCATCATGAGAATGTGTTCTATAGTAGCGATATATTATAAATGTGTTTCAGCAGAAAATATAAGGGAACAATTAGAATAGATAAGCGTAAGATCAACGAAACAAGATGATATAAGAAGAAAATTAGAACAAAACTACAAGAGAATCAAAAGAATGTCAGTAAATGGTATGAAGAAAGATCACTCTTTCTTTCACACCAGATATGAACACTGAGAAATTACTCAGCGACTTCGCCGAATGCGAACTTGCGCATTACTTTTGTTACCTTGATGGTAACTTCGTCACCGACGGAGGTGTTAGGTACAAAGACTACAAAACCGCTTACTCTTGCGATGCCGTCTCCTTCCCTTGCGATATCTTCAATTGTCACTTCGTAAGTCTCGCCAGCTTCTACTGGTGCAGTGGATTCCATGTTATTAAACAAACTTTTCACGTCCTTTTATTGATGCTAAAAAGAACTAACTAAACCGGAACATAATGGAAAAAATCAGCAAATACATGAGTAAATACTATTTAATGCCTTACGTTTGAAGTAGAAAGTTATACTTTGAAGCAAATCTAAATAGGCATAACTCGAATATAAACATTTTGGTTACCAATGAAAATAGGAGAAGGAGGTGAGATCAGTAACCGCCACCTACCTGCAATATTTCAAAGTCCATCTCATCAGGAACCTCAGCTTTGAAGACAAAGACATTACATCTCAGATCCCTTGCCTCTGCAATGGCACGTCTCTGAGAATCAGTGATATCGCCATCTGTGGTTTTTATGCAGAACATCTTTTTACTATTGTTGTTCACAAGGAAATCAAGATCATCGGAATGAGCTTTGAGGAAATCCACAAGCGTTTTAAGCTCCTCCCATTTACTGCACATGTGGATACTTTTTGAAGCTGAGTTCTCCACATACCAGTCTTTGCTCATATAGGGATATGCATTGTACTGGTCAACAAGCTCATCATAGATCTTGTATAGCTTGCCAGCATCGCGTTTCAGGTTGATCCATTTCCAGCCCTGTTGAGCAAAATAGCTTGCAGCCATAATCTCAACGATCAGTTCCTTATCATAATTTTGCAATTTCATCATAACACCTAAAGATCAAAGATCATCGTCCTGTGAATAACTCCTACCAAGGCGTAAGGCTATTTCAGCCTTTTGAATTTCACATCCAAGATAACCCGCATGGTCGAGCTTTGATATAAGACCCATTTTAATTATCGTCTCGATGACTTCCTTTGCAGTTCTGCCCGTGATGGACGCATCCTCATGCTGTGCAACGATCATACCGCCGCACTCATCGGAAACTATCCCAATACGGAACGGCCCGAGCGGATCAAGTTCCCAACCTGCAAACCTTTTAGCAGGAAGAGAGTCCTCAGGAATAGCAACATCCGGCCGCCGCCTTTTCTCCTTAAGCACCAAAAGGTCAAGCCCAAGGTCCTTCGGAGAACTGTTCCTCGTCAAAGCAAGTGCCATCATCCTGGCACCCGTATTAAGCTCAGCAATAGAACCTCTCGTCTTCTCACTAAACTCCGGTGTGAACAAGATGCAGGAACCAACATCTGCTGCAAGTCCGCAAAGAGTGGCATTCACACCAACAGAATCGGCATCTATGAGTTCGGTCACATTGCCCGCACCGAAGAAGACAGGAATCTCCGGATACTCCTCATGAAAACGTGCATACCTGACGATCGAATCGACGAACCCATGTCCGATGGGATCAAGCACGGGGTCGGCAATTATACTCTCAATGCCAGCATCCCTTGCTGCCTGGATGTTATGCACAAGGCTTTCAAAGCTGTTTCCGGCATCAGGAATTACCACCGCAGTGACTCCTGCTTCCGCCACATCCTTCCCTACAATATCGATATTGCTGGAATTAAGACTAAGCACCAGGTCGACACCCTCGTCCATCGCAGCTTTTAGTAGACCGGATTCCAAAGTATCAATGCTAACAGGAACCGTTGAGACCTTACGGGCTACACGGACTGCTTTCCTGACATCTTCGACAGATGACGTCAGCGAAGCTCCCAGGTCAATGATATCCGCACCCTTTCTGATAAATTCAATAACTTTTAAAGATAAAGCATCTTCCTCGAACCCAGTTGCATCAACGATCTCTGCCATGACCTTCATTCGAGAGCCGCCACCAAGCTTCACGTCACCGATCATTGCAAGCATATCTGCATTGTTTTCCAGTTCCACAAGTGTTTCAAGAGCAAGTTCCCTCCAGATATCAGAAAGAAGTTCACATGCAGGCACCTCAAGTGAGAGATCCATACCATCAGCGAGCTTGAGCACACTACCAAGATCATAAGCATGTTTGGGACCAAGAAATACCTTGCATCCAAGCTCTTTTGCCACCATGGAAAAATCACCGGATGCAAGCCCGGGGACTAATATAACATCATATATCCCATTTTGCTTTTTAATAGCAGGCAGCAATCTATGAGGAGTTATAAATGCGGCAACGTCAACATCGAGTACTAGAACATCAGCATTATCACCTACTGAATGCCTTACGGTCCTTTCCGCAAGTCTGCCCGTCGCGATCAGAACTTTCATGGATTTAGATTCCCGGCATCGTAAAAAAGAATATCCATAGAACTTGACTGAAGATTAAAAAAGTACATGTTGATCGGAAATATCTATTCCGACCAACGCATGACATTACTGTATTATATCTATAATTGAACCGCCAAAGGATGCCTTTGAACCCATAGGCTCGACAACTGTGCGGCGACCTCGCTCTGCACGAGTAAAGTTTGGCTTTGAGTGTGAACTTGTGTTCATGACAACGTTCTCGACCATACCGCCCTGGGACTGTGAACCTAGCACCTGTGGGGACTGAACACCTGTCATAATAGCCATGACACGCACCTTTCCTTCATAGTCGTCCCTTATACGTGCTCCCCAGATAACGTTTGCATCTGGTGAAAGTTCATATGTAAGGGATGCTGCGATCTCTTCTGCTTCCTTCAGGCTGAGGTCAGGACCACCTGTGATGTGCACAAGACTTCCTGTAGCGCCTCTGTAATCAACATCGAGAAGTGGGTGGTTAAGTGCTGTGCGAACAACATCAGTGCTCTTGTCCTGGTTCTTGCTGTCACCAACGAGCATGACCGCAACGCCGCCACAGCCCATGATAGCCCTGATATCAGCGTAATCAAGATTGATGAGGGATGGCTGAGTGATAGTTTCAGTAATACCCTTAACGGTCTCAGCGATAAGCTGGTCCATTACAGAGAATGCCTGCTCTATAGGAAGGTTTGGAACATAGTCCAGAAGCCTGTTATTATCAAGAACGATCACTGTGTCAGCTGCACTGCGGAATGCATCGAGACCTTCTTCAGCCTTGACGGTACGTGCACGCTCTACCCTGAAAGGACTGGATACCATACCAACAACGATAGCTCCCTGCTCCTTTGCGATCTCTGCAACAACTGGTGCAACACCAGTACCGGTCCCTCCACCCATTCCAGCAGTGATGAAAACAAGATCGCTCTCTTTGAATATCTCTTCAAGAGTTCCACGTGCGAGTTCTGCAGCCTTGGCGCCAACCTCAGGATAGCCACCTGCTCCAAGACCCCTTGTGAGAGTCTTACCGACGAGGATCTTCTTGTCAGCACGAATATGGTCCAGATGTTGCTTGTCAGTATTGATAGCAATAGTCTCTGCACCTTCAATGCCGATATTGTATAAGCGATTGATAGTGTTGTTCCCTGCACCACCGCAACCAACGATGGTGATCCTAGGCATACCGAAGCCTTCGAATTTGTCGTCTTCTGTAACTGACTGCCTGTACTCTCTCTCTTTCTCTGTGTGTTTTAGTGCTTCCTGTACTATAGACTGCATGTTCATCCCCTCTCTTGGATTTGCATTCTAGTGCAAATTATGCGCTCTACTACGCATTGACCTAATTACATTAATATGAATTGATTTTTATACTCTCTTGCCAGGTTTCCCTGGCACCATCCGTGTTGTAAGCAGATGGTTAGATCAGGCTGGAATTGGATCGAACACCTCAAACACTACCGGATCAACCGGTATTATTCTATCGATCATCGCCTTCCCTTGTTTTCAGATCTCATCCAATATAGAAATAGATCTGACAGACCTACGTCCGCCCGAACTGCCCCCATTAGATTATCTTCAGATATAGTATTCATAGATCGTAATATATAAGCTTATCGACAATTGTCGCAAAGCACTTGGACAGTACTGCAATCGATTTTCCAAATTACCCCATATTCAAGTTCTGGGATTGTCGATATATAAGCCCTTGAAATATAATAATATTAATCAGTAAATACGTACCAAGAAACTTTATTAAACATAGAGAAGAATACTAGAAATTAACTATAATTTATATTTTAGAGGACATGATAAAATGCCAAGATATTCAATAGAAGAATTCATAAGTGAAACCGGACAGAAGGACAAAGGAGAAGGTTTATTCGAACTTGAGCGCGACAGGATGCTAGAACTAAACCTTAATGGCCGCGTCTGGACCAAAAGGGGTTCAATGGTAGCATACCTTGGTAATGTGAAATTCACAAGAGAAGGCGTACTGGAACACGGGGTCGGCAAACTTTTGAAGAAAGCTGTTACAGGAGAAGGCATCAGCCTCACAAAAGCAGAAGGACAAGGTAAAGTATATCTTGCAGATGCAGGAAAGAAGATATCCATAATTAACCTTGATAATGAAGCAATATTCGTTAACGGTAACGATCTTCTGGCATTCGAGGAAGGCATAGGATGGGACATCAAGCTTATGAAAAAGGTAACCGGCATAATGGCAGGCGGACTTTTTAATGTAAAGCTCGAAGGTACCGGAATGGTTGCCATAACCACACATTACGACCCTGTCACACTCAGAGTTACAAAGGACACACCGGTATTTACCGATCCTAACGCCACAGTTGCATGGTCTGGCAACCTTAACCCTGACCTCAAAACAGATATATCACTAAAATCATTTATCGGACGTTCAAGTGGTGAAAGTATACAGATGGCTTTCAAAGGAGAAGGATTCGTTGTGATCCAGCCTTATGAAGAGATACCTTTCCAGCACCCAGTAGCTTAAACATATTATTTTTAAAATGGCAGGCCAAAAGGTACTGCCAAACATTTTTCAAAAATCTTATTTAGATTCAGCCTTTTGTGATACACTCATACTGCACATCAGCGCGTGTGATCTGCGGAATTGTACCCCACATACCCATGTGATCACCCTGTATAACAACCGCACCATCGATACCAGGAATAGAACTTATAGCATCGAACGCCCTTTCCACGCCATCATGCCCTATGCCTGTTGCATTGGACAGTTCGGTAGCTGCTGAATCCGCCAGAGAGACATCATCTGAAAAGACCACGGCAGCATCTGCACACCCGAAGTTAATAGAGGGACCAACTGTGCCGGATGATGTGCATATACCACGAATGTGGTCAGAAGGCTCGAGTGTGAACCCAATGTTCCTTATAGAGGACTGACCGGCATATATCCCTATAACTATAGGTGTGTCGTTGATAACCGCAATATCCCCCCCATTATCGACAATTGCAGAAGTCGCACCGGCATCGACCATTGATACAACTGCAAGTGCCGCTATCGTACCCGCAACTGCGGACATGGGACCGATGCCCACGGAATTGCCGGCAGCAACGAGTCTTTTGACAACTTCAGGTGCATCACTTGAACATTCGTAGGGTTCAAGAGTTACTTTAAAATAAGGATCAGAGCGGATGTAGTCCTCAAGCTCCAGCCGGTGTACGGCTATGGCATCCTTCGCCACCTCGATATAGGACTGATCATCTGCAACTATCGTTACGATAGTTTCCTTTAACTGGAAATGTTCTTTCATGTTCAACTATCACTGCCCGAGAACCAGAGCATTGTGCGGACACATGGTCAGACAGGTACCACACTGGATGCACTTGTCAGGATCGACCTCCAGACTCCAGTCGTCAGCAAGGGAAAATACCCCCACAGGACAAACAGATACACATGCACCGCATTCCACACATTCTTCCTCGTCCCTGCTGATGGGAGTGTCAAGAACTACGACTTCGGCACCTTTCTCCACAAGAGAATCCCTTATATGCCTGAACTGTTCAGAAGGAATATCAGCTACAACCTCACCATGAGTAGTGTCATAGTGTGCCTGTGAAATGTTCAGAAGAGCACCTGTTTCGATAATTGCCTCCGCTAATATCGGTTTTGTAACAATGGCGGATTCAATGCTTATCTTTATCTTCATCTTTATTGCCTCCTTGCAAGCAGTTTGCTGATATCATCACTTGTGATTATACCAACCACTTGTTTCTTTGCATCGATGACAGGAAGTGCAGAAACACTGTTGCTGTCAAGTTTGAAAGCCGCAATGTCTATTGCTTCATCAGGGCTTGTGGTCACCACATCTTTTGTCATGATATCTTTAACAAGATCATATTCCGCTTTTGCAACAGCTTTGGAAATGTCCCATGCAGTCACGATACCCACAAGGGAATTATCCTTATCGACCACAGGAAGATGGCTGAACTGCCTATCCATGATGGTTTTTGCAGCATCGTTGAAGCTTGCTTCTGCCCGAATGATACTAACGTCCGAAGTCATGATATCCCCCACAAGAGGATTTACACTGGATAGTTTCATCGAGTTGCATGCAGTGTCCCTTGGAAGACGTTCCACCGGCATGCTGACAAAGAACTCACCGCCTTTTATCCAATCTTTAAGTTCATTGGCGATCTGGCGGGACTTTTTGAAACTTGAGAGAGATGAAGTAGTTACTTCCTTACCATTGACATCTATCGAACCGGAACGCAATTCGCCATAAGTGACAGACCTGATAGCAGGACGTTTGCTGCTGGGAATACCATAATCAAGGAGGTTTGTAACAATATCGTCATCTGTTACAGCAGTGGCTTTTGCAATATCCTCATTGAGCACCGGTATTGGAATACCCATTCCAACATAGAGGGAAGTTCCATATCCCTCAAAACTGGCAGCACGGATGTATTCGGAGCTCATCTCCTTGAGATCGCCTTTTAGCATGAGCGTTCCAAAACCTGATTCAGGAGAGTGTTGTGTGCCTTCGCCTACGATATAGCCCTGGGCACCACCAAGGAAGATACGCGTGCCTGTGCCTATGGTCTCATAGTTCGGATCATTGTGCATTGGAGAGAGCACACCTGCACCAGAGTAGGTCACATTGCCATGATTCGGTAGTAGAGTACCCATATAGGTGTTCAGAGTATGATTAGTACTGTTAGTAGCAGCGTTGTATTTCTGGTATGCATTACGAGGATTCAGCATGATGGCCTGATTCAGATCATAGATGTTAATGGTGGTATCGATCACCTTTCGTGGGTAACAGTCGGTTCCAGAGGAAGTCCCATGAACATCGATAGACCTGCCACGAATTAGATCTTCTATGACATGAGCACCGCCGTATTCCAGACCTTTGGAACGGGATGCCTGAGTGGCCCCTATGTATGCATCGACCGCGGCAACACCTGAATAAGCCTCAACATCGTTGAGCCAGAGCTTGTTTATTCGGATAGGAGGTTCCGAGTGACCAAAATTCAGCCATACGCCGGAAGAACACATGGCTCCGAAAGTACCGGTAGTTACGACATCGACTTCCTTTGCAGCGCCTTCTGCACCGAGCTCGCCAACGATATCCACCATTTCTTCGGCAGTCACTACATTGACACTACCGTCACGAATCCTGCCATTGATCTCATGTATTGTTTTTTTGACCATGTCTACTACCTTTGCCTGCTAGCGAGTAATAATCAACTGTGCATATATTACTTCCGGTTATTTCAGATCTTTATTAAAGGCTAAAATGATAGCTTACAAAAAATAATCCAAATGAAAAAATTAAAAACTAAATGTGATAATCATTCATTTAATAGCATATAGAGAGGTAACTCTGTTTTATTTGATATTTGATACTGAGAATAGGAAGCCTGACGAACTAAAACATCTATTATCCAATAATGATCGATTTGTCCCAAAAACTTATTAAAGGCAAAAGAGTATACCGAGAAGGAATTCTCTATAGATATTAATTGAATTAATAAAATCCAATCGAGTTGATCATCTTGGCAATAGAAAAAGGAGATATCATTAAAGTATCATACACCGGAAAGTTCGGTGGAGACCAGATCTTTGATACGACCGACGAAGAGCTTGCAAAGACAAACGAGATCTACAACCCACGCGGTATGTACGGTGGAGATGTTGTTATCGTAGGCGCAGGACACACCATTGCAGGTCTTGATGAAGACTTTGCAGGTAAAGAGGTCGGCTACTCAGGCACAGTTATTGTTACACCTGAGAAAGGTTTTGGCGACCATGACCCAAAACTTGTGGAGAACATTTCCCTGACAAAGTTCAAGGACCATAAGGCATACCCTGGCATGAACGTTGAACTCGACAACAAAAGAGGTACTGTTGTAAAAGTCATCGGCCGCAGAGTACGCGTCGATTTCAACCACCCTCTCGCAGGAAAGGATATCAACTATGAATATTCCATTGACGAGAAGATCGAAGAGCCTATCGAGAAAGTAAAAGGTCTCCTTGCGCTTTATACAGGCGTTCCTGACCTCGAGGTTGCTATCGAGGACAACAAAGTATCCATTGATGTCCCTGCAATGCTTTCATTCAACCAGCGCTGGTTAATGGCAAAGGGAAGAGTAGCAAGCGAACTTATAGAGCACCTTGGTCTTGAAAAAGTAAGCTACGTAGAATCATACCCAGTTCAGATGCCGGAACCTGTTGTAGAGACAGCAACCGAAGAAGAAGTTACAGAAAGTGAAGAGTAATCCTCTTCACATCCTTTCTTTAAAACTTTTTTATTCATTTCAAAGCAAAAGCCTTATAGCTGAAAAGACTATTTAGGAACCATTCATTTGCTGAGGTAGCCAAGTGGACTACGGCGCCGGTCTTGAAAACCGGTAGTGCTAACGCGCTGCAAGAGTTCGAATCTCTTCCTCAGCGT
>NZ_JAUVEY010000143.1:0-5393 GCF_030594565.1 Methanococcoides sp. | reverse complement strand
TTATCTTATCCTTGACACGAACCCTGAAACGGTCAGGAAGGAGCAGCTAAAAGGCGAGCTCATCTATTATGGTGATTCTTCCCAGCAGGGTGTTCTGGAGCATGCGGATATCAAAGATGCGAGAGTAATGGTCGTTTGTATCTCTGACCCTGCAGGCACAAGAAGGGCCATTTCATTGGCACGTAAGATGAATCCCAATATCCATATTATCGCACGTACCCAGTATCTTCAGGAAATGGAGCCGCTTTATGAGCTGGGTGCCAACGAGGTGATACCTGAAGAATTTGAGACCTCTATAGAAATATTCGTGCGTTTGATGAAGCGGTACCTCATTCCCAAGGACGAGATCGAGAAGTTCATCTCGGAGATCCGTTCAGATGGATATGAGATGTTCAGGACACTGTCAGGTTCCATGAGCATCTATGACATGGAGATCGATCTGCCGGAAATGGATATTACCAATCTGAGAGTGCGAGCATCCTCCTTTGCAGCTGGGAAAAACCTATTACAGCTAGATCTCAGGAAAAAGTACAGTGTCACCTTGCTTGCTATAAGGAGAAGTTCGGAGGTCATAGCGAATCCTGATGCAGATACTGTTCTGATCTCAGGTGATGTGCTTGTACTCATGGGCTCACCAGAAATGATATCAAAGGTAACACCTCTCTTTGTAGGTGGGGATATTTAACAGAATAATCAGGTGATCTCATGGAACAAAGTATTGAACAGATAAATCGCAAGATCGAAAAAGGAGATGCAGTTGTGCTTACTGCTCAACAGGTCTGTGATCTTGTGGATAGTGGGGAAGATATAAGAGCTGAAGATGTGGATGTCGTGACAGCAGCCACACGTGCCATAATGAGTGGTACATACGCCATCCTGTCATTTCCGGTGGAGTCTTCACACAGTTTCTTACGTGCAAAAGAAGTCTATATGAATGGTGTGCCTGCACACGTTGGTCCCTGCCCGAACGAACGGCTTGGTATTCTTGACCTGATGCTTTTCGGTACAGACCATAGTGTAGATGACTCACGTTATGGGGCAGGTCATCTTTTCCGTGATCTTGCAGAGAGAATGTCTGTGGAGGTCAAAGTAGTTACTGATAAAGGCGAGTCGTTCAAGACACAGGTAACACTTGATGATATGCCATATGCCATGCTTTACGGTACAAGGCATGCTTTCAAGAACTATTCCGCATTTGTGAACACTTCGGATGAGCCGGCAGCCAGCATATTCCATGCAATGGAGTTTGGACCAAAACTTACCGAGGCTACTATTTCCGGTTGTGGTCAGATAAATCCTGTGAAGAACGATCCTCTCCTGGAATCCATTGGGATTGGGACACGTATGCTCATGAACGGTTCAGAAGGTTTCATAATGGGATCCGGGACCCGCAGCAGTGCGGAAAAACCTAACCTTACTGCCTTTGCGGATATGCATGGGATGAACCCTGAATACATGGGCGGCTTTTTCACTTCAGCCGGTCCGGAATGTATTGTTTCCTGGTCTGTGCCTGTTCCTGTGACAAGTGATTCAGTGCTCGAATCGATAAAGGAACGTGACAGGCAGCTTAAGATGCCGGTAATGGCCGTTGATAAAAGAGCATGTGTTGGTTATTCTGACTATGGTGATGTATGGGAAGGCACGGACCTTGCGATAGACTTCAGCCCGAATGAATGCATTGGCTGTACTTTGTGTGAACCTGCGGAGATGTGTCCCATGGCTTCTATCAGCTTTGAGGATGGTGAGGTCAAACTTGACCGGTACACATGTTTCAATTGCGGTCTTTGTTCCACTCTGTGTGTGACCGATGTTTACACTGCCAATCTTGGTTCCATCAATTTTGAGCTTGGAGGGGAGTCCACAAATGTTCCTATAGTCCTGCGTCAATCTGATAAGAAAAGGGCTCTGGAATTATCTGAAAAGCTAAAAGAACAGATACTTGATGGTTCTTTCAGGATGACATCGATGGTCGAGCGCATTCGGACATGAACCTTTCGATTATCTTTTCAGGGGTCAGGTGTATCACAGGAACTTTTGAATTTCCTGCATCAACGTGCACCACAATTACTCCCCTGTCAACATTTTTTAGTTTCTCCCTGAATTCCTCTTCGCTGAAAGTATTATGAACTTCATCGATACCAGCTCCTTTTGCAACGATTGCGAGATCGGTACCAAGAGCTGTGGCTGTGAGCTGGTCTCCGGTAGAACCGTAGGCTCCATTATCTATCACCACCAAAAGGTAATTTTCAGGGTGCTGGTGTGCAATAGTGGCAAGACTTCCCATGTTCATCAGGACCGAACCGTCCCCGTCTATTGCTATGACATGTCGGTTGGGAACTGAAAGGGCAACTCCAAGGCCGATGGATGATGAAAGTCCCATTGAACCCAGCATGTAGAAATTCGCACTCCTGTCTTTCAGATCATGTAGTTCACGGGAAGGGTATCCAATATTGCAGATGAGGAGTGAATCTTTATCTTCTACCTTTTGGACTATCGCTTTAATGGCATCGAAACGTCTCATTCTGCCTCCCAGAACCCGATCTCAAGAAGAACTGCTACCGGTCTCTTTTTTTCAATGGCTATTCTCCACGCATAGTGTATTGCGTCTTCCACAGTATCGATGGTGGGGACGATGTATGGTATGTCAAGGGTATCAAGTAATGAAGGTGTCATTTGTCCCATTGGGTATTGTGCACAAATGGTCTCACCTTCACAACCCCTGTGGCTCATTATAAGGAGTAGTGGGATCTGAAAAAGGTTGTTCAATGATGCCAAAGCATTGATCGAGTTTCCGAGTCCCGAATTTTGCATTAGCATTGCGGGGATCCTTCCTCCCATGTAAGCTCCGGCACAGATGCCCACACCTTCCTCTTCACGCGTGACCGGAATATGTAGCATTGTAGGATCATCATCGATCATGGGGAATATTTCTTTTAGGTTGATGCAAGGAACACTCACCACAAAGTCTACTCCTGTCATTTTTAGACCGTCAAACACTGCTACACTGGCATCCATTTGTATCACCACACCTTAAGATCGATAGCTTCTATCCTTATGTTCCTATCCTCTATGCCGACAACAATACCGGAGTGCACCTTTTGCATCATGCAGAGTGTGGGGATGAACTTCACGGTCTCAGCGACCTTTGGGATACGCCCTTGCTCTATCTTTCCGTCAAAAGCGAATATCAGGCAGATCCCTGCATCAATGAATTCAATATCCTCATTTCCGAGGCGTTGCTGTGGACCGACCATGTGAATTGTGGTCATCCCTCTTTCCGACACAAGCACCTTTGCGAAATGTGTTATCGGACAGCCAAGGGGTCTATATCTTACAAAGTCGCCTGCTTTAAGCTCGGTGCCGTCTATGGGGTGAATGTCTTCTCTGCAGGTTGGCTCACCTTCAAGCGGTGCAAGGGTGAAATCAGCTTCAAGTCCGTCAATAACGCCAACAATGTCCAGCCGTTTGACCGTTGTCTTCAGAAGTTCTTTCAACTTCTTCCTGTTCTTTGTGAATTGCTGTTTTCCCATGAACGGGCAACGACCAATATCATCGGCTGTTCTCATGTTCACAGCAAGGTCCCGGCATTGTTGGTATCCGCATTTGCCACAATTATATCCCGGAAGGAGTTCCAATATCTCTTCCAATGCTCATTCCCCCTTGTATTCCATGAAACCGTCCAGATGTCGTAGAACTCCCATGTGATACTTACGTTCCACACGTTTTTCGCCACTGCAAAGTGTACAGATGGCAAGCGGTGGACTGTATCGCAACTCCATGCCCTCTCTTGTTTCGACGCTGTTTTCTATCAGCTCGGCAAGTTCGATAGAACCTTTGCCTGTAAGGCCGTTGGCTTCGATGACCATGCTATCAGGATTAACTTCCAAAACTCTCTCTCTGAACACTTCACGTTCTGCCTGTGAGACAATATCTCCTTTTGTCATCACCACAACATCGGCGGTTGTCAGTAGTGGTCCTACTTTCAAAGGTGTGTTCGGGCCTGTGGTAACATCGATTACGCAGACAGCAAGGCAGGAGTCCGGATATGGTGCACACCTCAGGCACAATCCTGCGGTCTCATTGAGCAACACATCGGCACCTTCTTCTTCTGCCCATTTGAGCATTGGCTCGGTGTTATATATGGTAAAATGGTCAGGACACATATCTTTTGCAAGGCCTACACGTATGGGAACTCCAAGCCTTCCAAATCTTTTATCGTCATCTGTCCAGAGACAATCCACCTTAACAACAGCCGGGTTGTTGTCTCTTCTTATCAATGCCTTTATCGTATGCAGTAATACTGACGTTTTTCCGGAACCCGGGGTTCCTGCAACTACTACAAGTTTCATGCCACACCTTCCACTAGATCTCCGCGCCTTATGATCTCACGCAGGTCCATAAGCCAGTCATCTACCTCTGAAACACGGTTACACATCTCTTTTTCTTCAGCACTTGTGGTTATGAGATCACACATTCCGCCATTTTTGATGACTATCCTGCGGGATGCCATTAGTGCAAGTACCGGATCATGTGTCACTACCACTACTATTTTTCCTTCACCGGATAGTAAGCTTAGTGCTTCCTGTTTCTTGATGCCCGCATTCTCGATCTCATCGATAAGCACGATAGGGGAATCACTGATGACCGCAATATCCGCTGTCATAAGGGAGCGGGATTGTCCACCGCTTAAGACCGTAAGTTGTTCATCTTCATGTATCGGCTCTCCTGTGAGGCGGTTTGCCAGTTCGATGACACGATGCATAAGTTCCGGGTCCTTTCCACGACTTCTGGCATGCATCTGGAGGAATTCCGAAACGGTCATATCAGCAAGGAAATGCATGTTCTGGGAAAGCTGTGCTATCAGTTTCCGGCGTGGGTCTACTCTGAGTCCCATCTCAGGCTCGGTATCGTTTATCAATATTCTGCGTCCGGTAGGTGTATCACCCTGTGCGAGTTGCTCAATGTCATCGATAAGTGTGCTCTTTCCGGATCCGGTAGGTCCGACTATTCCCAGAATATCTCCGGGGTTCACTTCAACGATCTTTACAGGTTCTTCGATCCCTGTTTTATCAACGCCACCCAGTATGGTCAGTTTGATGGTACTGTTCATTCAATAACCTCCGTTCTCTAAAAGTTCAGCAACCTTTTCCAATATCTTGTTCTCTGCGTCGATGTCATCAGGGGATACTGCAAGATCAACATTCAACCGTCTAGTTGGTAGTTCCTCTTCCAGTCGTTTCTGCCCCCCTCCGGTAATGTTCAGAACAATACTGTCATTGGCCTTTATCTCGCCTTTTTCCAAAGCTTTCATAATGGCTGCACAGGCAATTGCAGGAGCAGGTAACAGGTCAATGCCTTCGTTCTCTTCAAAGAGCTTTCTTGCCTCGTCAGCT
>NZ_JAUVEY010000161.1:0-4521 GCF_030594565.1 Methanococcoides sp. | reverse complement strand
TCCTCAGCATGTTGCTCCACATCTTCCCTTGAGAGCACAGTTATCTTCTTTTTATAGAGCTGCTCCATCTTTTCGAGATCAGTTCCCATTAGAATGGAAGTATAGAACTCAACATAGACCTTGTCAGCGTTGTGTATCTTTTCAAGACCCTTTAATGAAATATCCTTTTCATCGAACAGGCCAAGTCCTACAAAATCAAGCATAATATGGTAAAAATCAGCTTGTATGTTAAAGTTTTTGAATATAGGAGATAAAGAGAGGGAGACCATTCGAAACGTTTTTATAGAACCATACACAGTTAGTTTCATTCATATTTAACAAAACCACTATTCCAATTCTTATAATTAAGACTATCAGGAGGTTCAGATTCTATGGCAGGACTAGGTCAGCCAACAATTATAGATCCAAGAAAGGAACAGACACAGGGCAAGGATGCACTTCACATGAACATTGCAGCAGCAAAAGCAGTTGCAAATATAGTAAAGACAACACTTGGTCCAAAAGGAATGGACAAGATGCTTGTCAATGGTGTGGGTGACATCGTACTTACCAACGACGGCGCAATGATCTTAAAAGGGATGGAGATCGAACATCCAACCGCTAAGATGATCGTTGAAGTTGCAAAGACCCAGGAAACCATTGCAGGAGACGGTACAACAGGTGCTGTAGTTCTTGCCGGCGCACTTCTTGAGAAAGCAGAAGGGCTCATTGATACCGGAATCCACCCTGCAGTTATCATCAAAGGATTCCTGAAAGCATCTGGCAAGGCAATGGAATTACTTGACAATTATGCTGTAGAGGTCACAAAAGAGAACAGGGAAGTTCTCGTGAACATTGCAAAGACCGCCATTGCAGGCAAATCTTCAGAAGCTTTTGCTGACCATATCGCAAACATTTGTGTTGATGCTGCACTCGAAGTAGAGGAAGATGGAAAGGTCGACCTCAACAATATAATGCTTACACAGGATCCTGGACAACAGATCGATGATACCGAGTTCCTTGAAGGCATCGTTGTCAACAAGGCACGCCTCCATTCAGCAATGCCCGAAAAGGTGGAGAAACCAAAGATCGCTATTCTCGCTTCAGACATCTCTGTCAAGAAGACAAAGAACAAAGCATCTTTCCAGATCGATTCAGCTGATAAGATGAAAGAGTTCCTTGAACAGGAAAAAGCAGACTTTGAAGCAATGCTCGACAGGATTCTTGATACCGGAGCAACCGTCATTATTGGCACAAAGAACATTGATCAGGTCGCAATGGACTATTTCCAGAAGAAAGGAGTCTATGCGATCAGACGTGTAAATGAAGACGATATTAAAGCGATCTCAAGAGCAACCGGAGCACACATTGTCAAGAATATCATGGACATCTCCGAGAAGGACCTTGGAAGCGCAGAGCTCATTGAACAGATCGGTGCATTCGACCTTGGTAAGACATACATCAGAGGTTGCAAGAACACGAACACCATCACCATCCTCCTCAGGGGAAGTACGGAACATATCACCGATAACCTTGAACGTACAATGGATGATGCACTCAACGTGATCAAGAACACCATCGAAGATGGCACGATCGTTGCAGGTGGCGGTGCTTCCGAGATCGAGATCGCACAGGGACTCAGAGCCTACTCAACCAGTGTCGAAGGACGCGAACAGCTTGCTGTCGCAGCATTTGCTGAAGCACTTGAGAGCATTCCAAGGGAAATTGCAATCAACGCAGGTATGGACAGTATAGACACCATCCTCGCACTTCGTGCAAAACACACCGAGATAAAGAACGCTGGTCTTGATGTTTACTCAACAGAGATCATTGATACTCTCGAGAACGGCATTGTTGATTCCCTCAGGGTAAAGAAACAGGCTATCAAATCCGCTTCCGAGGTTGCCAACATGGTATTACGTGTTGACGACATGCTCAAAGCACAAAGGCAGCAGATGATGGATGTGAACCCTGAACACAACATCCACAACTACGAAGGAATGTAAATGGATAGTAAGGGAAACCTTACGATCCATAGAATTTTTTATAGTCTTCTATTGCTTTTTTAGCCACATTGGGATAGCGTTCCATCATATATTCGATGAAACCATCCCTTGAACGGCATTCTTTTACAACTTGAAGCATCTTCGCAGCAAACTCTTTCGAGCTTTGATTCGACCTTTCTACCTCAAATGTCAGACACAAAGCTTCCACCGGAAAATGATCCCTCCTAATATGAGGCGAAACAGAACCCATCAACACATTATTTTCCAGAACACTGAATCCGGGCACACCTTTTTCATGTATCCTTGTGCTTGAGACCAATTTATGAAAATTATCTGAAGAATATGAATGCAACTCGACATAGATGTCAGGCCGATATGCCTTCACAACATCAATGATCAGTTTCCCCATATCTTTATAATAATCCCCGTCCAGCGTGGAAATATAGTCCCCCCTGCTTACCACAGGCAGTATAGCAAGAGTGCCTGATGACGGGCGCTCAATATTCAACAGTACATCTGAAGTATCCCGCCATTCCTGCCCATGAAGCCCAGCAACAAAAAGACGAAATGGACGACCTTTCCCATATATCTTGAGAAGCATTGCAGACCTCCTTTATCTTGTCAAATATTGAGTAGAACCGACACTTATGCAATAAAAATAAATGACCGATATAACGGTCGAACGGTCAATGATCAATGGTTTAGAAGCATTGATAAGATGGAGTGAGTGAGCAAAGATCGAAAGATCAATCCGTATCCTCGACCTCACCGATCTTGCGTGCAACAACGTATATCTCCTGCTTCTCGGATTCAAGCACGTTCTGAATTTCAAGGCCAAGCCCTTCCATTATACTAAGCAGAGGTTCCCTCTTGATCCTTTTAGAGACCTTTATCACCTGAAGCAATCGTCCATTCAATTTAAGCAATGGAAGTACACACTTAAGAGCTGTAAGGGAATCTTCCGGTTCAAGGGTCATATCGCTCAGGATGACATCCACAGGCTCCGGCGACATGGTCTCAAGAGGGAAGGTGAAAACATCACCGAACATGACCGAAACATTGCTTCTTTCATGAGCTATTTGACCAAGCTCCTCCCTGAAATCACGGCTGAACTCCAGACCCCTCACATCACCTGCGATCTCCGATGCAAATACAATAAATCCGCCTGCACTTGAACCCAGGTCAAGGACAGAATCACCTTCTTTGATAAGACCGATCTCATCCTGTATCCCTTTTAACTTGAAATATCCCTTTGGCATATCAAGCCCTTCGTCCACCTTGACGTCATCATCAATAGAAACATCTTTAGAAGGCTTTGTTACAACAGAACCATCGATTTTTACATGACCATCAAGTATAGCCTTTTTAGAACGACCACGTGACTTAAAGGAACCCATTTCAACAAGATATGCATCTAGCCTCATAAATTAATGAAGGCAAAACAAGTATAAAAAGGTAACAAAGAAAAAGAGAAAATAAAAAAAATAAAGAGGGTCAGTTAAAATTATAAGTGCATGAAACCCCATCCGTCCTGAAACAACCATTGCATGACACACACTTCACCCGATCGCTTCCTTCCTTAAGACTTACGACAAGATCAGGTTCAGCAATAAATGGCCTGCTTAACGATACCATATCAGCATATCCCCTTAACATAGACTCCATCACAGCCTTTGTGCGGATTCCGCCTACCAGTATGACAGGTATCTTCACCGTATCACGGATCATTTTAGAATAACGCCTGAAATATGCTTCCTTTTCCTCAGAATCGATATCTTTCTGGGACATGACCGCACCTGCTTCGAATATCCCACCACTTACCTCGATAGCACACACTCCGGCTTTTTCAAGAAGGCTGGCGATCTCCACACATTCTGGAGCATCAAGGCCGATCTTACCTGAAAACACATCAAACCCATCTGTGGCATTCATCTTCACCATGACAGGGAAGTCTTTTCCGACCTTTTCCTGAATTCTTTTAACTATCTCAGTGACTATCCTTGCCCGATTCTCCACAGACCCACCCCATTTATCGGTCCTGCGGTTCGTATAAGGGGAGATGAAACTGCTTAACAGGAAACCGTGAGCACAGTGTATCTGAATACCATCAAATCCCGCTTCCTTTGAACGTCTTGCAGCCTCTGCAAAGTTCTCAATCGTATCAAGGATATCCTCTTCGGCCATCTCCACAGGAACCTTATCGGAAGCTGGATCTTCAACTGCCGAAGGTGCTAAAAGAGCAACTCCTTCCTTTACGATGGATTGTCTGCCGCCATGGACGATCTGTATGAATATCTTGCTGCCATGCTTATGTACCCTTGAGACAATTTCCTTATAGGGTCCGATGAACCTGTCATCATAGATACCCTGCTGCCTTTCATCGCTTTGTCCTTTGACATCCACGTATGAATAGCCCGTAATTATCAAGCCGACGTCTTCCCGGGCAAGGTCTTCATACATGTCCCCTATCCCTTTGGTCACAGTTCCATCCAATTCAGCCATTCCCTCATTGGTAGCTGAACGCACGAAACGATTC
>NZ_JAUVEY010000204.1:0-2521 GCF_030594565.1 Methanococcoides sp. | reverse complement strand
GGACAATTGCTTCTGGCTTTGAATCCGATTTCGGATCTAAAAGGGAACTTGAAATCGATCGTGCATCATCATGAAGAACGAACTCCAAGAAGTACCATTCCGGTACAGCTTGTTTTTGAGATAGAACCTGCCAATCTTGAGGTCCTTATAGGTCGCCTTGAAGAGAATGGAATTGGTGTTGCAAGGGTTGATGAGAAGCGTTTCACAGCACATGGTGCTGTCCTCCTGATAGGTCATATAGTTCATACTGATATACAGGATACCATTGATACTATTGATAAGACCGGTTTTGCAGAGGTCGTGAACATTTCTCTTTCAATGCCGCAGATAGACATGCGTTCATCTGCTTCCTTAAAGATAGATGCTGTGGGTAAGAATGAGCTTCATGAAGCGATATCGGTCCTTAGGCAGGTCGCGATCAAGAAGGATCTTCTGGTTATAGAACCAATTGAAGCTGAAATTTCATAAAGGTGATATTCAATGAGAAAAGTACGTGCATCCATTATTGGATTTGGTTCAGTTGGACAGGGTGTTGCAGAGGTCCTTCTGAGAAAGGGTGATGAATTAAAGTCTCTTGGTATCGACCTCGACGTTGTGGCCATCGCTGATTCCAAAGGCGCTGAGGTAAATCTTGCTGGTATAGATCTTAAAGCTGCACTTGGCAGAAAGCGGGAATTCGGTACTGTTGCTATCGATAATCTTACTGGGGAAGATGTCATCAAAAGTGTGGACCATGACATTGTGATCGAGACAACTCCTACCGATATAGAGACCGGTGGCATCGGCCTTGTTAACATGGTTGCTGCTTTTGAGTTTGGCAGACATGTGGTGACCTCTAATAAAGGTCCTCTTGCGTTGAAATATCGGGAACTTGTCGAAGCTGCGGAGGGAGCTGACCGTAAGTTGCTCTTTGAGGCCACTGTCGGCGGTGCAATGCCTATCATCAATCTTGTGAGGGATACGCTTGCCGGAAATGAAATACTCAGTGTGGAAGGCATCCTTAACGGTACATGTAACTACATTCTGACACGCATGATGGAAGAGCATGCTTCTTATGAGCAGATGCTTGCGGAGTCACAGGAGCTTGGTATTGCTGAGACTGATCCTACCTATGATGTGGAAGGTATCGACACGGCATGTAAACTTGTCATTCTTGCAAATTCCATATTCAATCAGGATGCAACCTATCAGGATGTGGATGTTACCGGAATTACCAAGGTAACTCTGGAATCTCTTTCTCTTGCCTATGATGAAGGCTATGTCATCAAGCTTATAGGTGAGGTCAAGAAGGATCGTCTTCGTGTTTCACCACGCCTTGTACCGGCATCCCATCCTCTGGCTGTGGGCGGTACGTTGAACGTTGCATCGGTGTGTACCGATCTTGCAGGAACCATTACGGTTACAGGCAGGGGTGCAGGTTCTATTGAGACTGCAAGTGCTATCCTGAGCGATATTGTATCCATCTACAAGGACTGATGGCTATCTGGTTACCTGATGGGAACGACAGGAATATCTATACATGACCGATTTCAAGGAATTCGCTGACGTTTGTAAACAGATCGAACATATCTCAAGTTCACTGGAGATGACCGATGTTGTCTCAGATATGTTAAAGTCGGTATCGACAGAGGAACTTCCTGTTGTGACCCATTTTGTGATGGGGGATGTTTTTCCTGCATGGAGTGTTGAACAGCTTGGCGTGGGTACGAGTCTTCTGTATGGTGCCCTTTCGAGATCATCCGGTCTTTCCCTGAAAGACATTGAGGACCTTGTCCGTTCCACCGGCGATATAGGTGAAACCGCGGTAGCGGCACTTGGTAAACAGAAAAAGAACCAGTCTACATTCTCTGCATTCATGGGTGAGGAACCTTCCATCTCTATAATGGATGTCTTTGGTCGGTTCCTTGATATTTCCAGATCTTCAGGTGCAGGTTCACAGAGTAATAAGATGAGGAACCTGCAATTCCTTTTCAATTCATCCAGTCCTGAAGAAGCACGTTATCTTGCCCGACTGGCTATCGAGGACCTTCGTATTGGTGTCGGTGAAGGTATTGTTCGTGATGCTATCTCTAAGGCTTTTGATGTTCCGGCAGGGGAGATTGAACGTGGTTTTATGGTGACCAACGACCTGGGTCTTGTGGCAGTTGCTGCAAAAGAGGGTGGCATTGAGGAGATCTCAAAGCTCAGGATGGAGCTTGACCGTCCAATAAAGATGATGCTGGCACAGGTCACTCCGAGCATCGAGGCTGCTATTAAGGACCTTGGCATGCTTGCTGTAGAGTGGAAGTTCGATGGTGCAAGGGTTCAAATTCATAAGAATGGGGATTCTGTCAACATCTTTTCGAGGAGGCTTGAGAATGTGACGCTGTCTCTGCCGGATCTCGTTGAGGCAGTGAAGCTCCATGTGGATGCAGATTCCGCGATTCTGGAAGGTGAGGCTGTAGCGGTCGATGGTAACGGAGCTCCTCGTGCTTTCCAGGATATACTCAAACGCTTCAGGAGAAAGTATGACGTTGAGGCA
>NZ_JAUVEY010000181.1:0-3309 GCF_030594565.1 Methanococcoides sp. | reverse complement strand
TAATATGCTAAGTGCTTCTGAAGGGGAACAGGCCGTAAGGCTTGCAAGGAATACTATTGAGTCATTTCTGAAAGATGGAGAGCTGTCAGAGGCTATCGATCTGCCGGAGGTGTTCGGTGAATTGCGTGGTGTTTTCGTGACGCTGACGAAGAACGGTGATCTACGAGGGTGTATCGGCCATCCTTATGCGGATTCGACTTTAGAAGATGCTATTGTCGATTCTGCGATATCGGCGGCTACAAGGGATCCTCGTTTTCCAATGGTTGATATTTCCGAGATGTCTGATATTACCGTGGAGGTCACCGTTTTGACACAACCGGAACTTATCGATGTTATTCCAGAGAAGTTGCCTGAAGTTATCGAAATAGGTCGCCATGGTTTGATCGCGAAGATGGGTATGTATGAGGGGCTATTGCTTCCGCAGGTCGCACCGGAGAACGATTTTGATGCTATCGATCTTTTAAACCACACCTGTTCAAAGGCAGGTCTTCCGCACGATGCATGGCTTACTGGGGCACAGATGTACTGGTTTGAAGGACAGATATTCAAAGAGGTCGAGCCTCGTGGGGATATCGAGGAAGAAAAGTTCAATTCCTGTTGTAAGTGAAAATAGAGTAGATGAAAGAAATGCTTTCATCTATAGTTCTTCATGGTTTCCAGAAGGTCGGTTACGTTCGTCTTGAGCTCACTTGCGGATTCTCCGATCATGAGATTTACAAGACCTTCAGGTCCCAATGTCCTGAAATCGGTTTTTAGACCAATGATCGTCTTTTTCTTTGAATATGCGTACCCTATCTCCCACGCTGTACCTGAATCGATATCACTGCCACCATCGAGGACTGCTACCACTATATCGCAATTGTCAATTGCATCAAGGTTCAACTGGAATATTTTGTGAGAATCCATCTCTTCTCTTGCTGCTTCTGTATCGTTGGAATCTTCCTGTGGCACAAAGACATCGAATCCGAGATCTTCCAGTGCAGTTTCCAGTTTCCTGTTATAATCCTGTTCAGCTTCTGAAAAAAGTGGTGCTGCCAAATATATCTTTTTGGTAGTATTCATTTTATCTCCTTTAATCTTAATAGTGCCCTCTATGTAATGTTGGTCAAGGTTGATAATTATTCTTATTTAGAAAATAACAACCTTAATTAGTATTGGAAATATACATAACATCATGACCGATATGATAAATGCAGGAATTGTCGGTGCTTCCGGTTATACCGGCGGTGAACTGATGCGTCTGCTTTTGAACCATCCGTATGTCAATATTGAAACGGCTACGTCACGCCGTTTGTCAGGTAAAGCGGTAAGCGATACTCATAAACATCTGCGCAGACTTGTGGATATTGAATTTGAGGACCTTTCTCCTGAAGATATCAGGGGCAGATGTGATGTTGTCTTCGTAGCTGTACCCCATGGGACCGCAATGAACATAGTTCCCGAGCTTATTGATGATAATACTAAAGTTATCGATCTTAGTGCCGATTATCGTTTGAAGACAAGCATCTTCGAGAAGGTCTACAATATGGAACATGCTAATCCAAGAGATGCTGTTTTCGGTCTTGTGGAACTTCATCCTGAAGTGAAGGATGAGTCCTTCGTTGCAAATCCGGGATGTTATCCCACAGGAGCAATTCTGTCAGCTGCTCCTCTTGCGGCTGCAAAACTTCTCAAGATGGCCATATTCGATTCCAAATCCGGAATTACCGGAGCAGGGATAAATCCTACAATGGCATCCCATTATCCTAACATGGCAGAAAATGTCCAGGCATATAAACTGACCACTCACAGGCATCGGGAAGAGATCCTTCAGGAACTGAACCGGTTGGACAATGCTTTCACTGATGTGAACTTCACGCCACACGTTGTTCCTTCCATTCGTGGTATACTTACCACTGCACATCTTTTCACAAAGGAGAAGATGTCGTTGGAGGATGTACGTGAGTTTTATCACGAATTCTACAAGGACAAGCCTTTTGTGAGGGTCGTTGATGATATTCCTTCCCTTAGCGCTGTAAGGGGCTCGAACTTCTGTGATATTGGTTTTGAGGTCGATGCCAACACCGGCCGTATCGTTGTTGTTTCAGCAATTGATAATCTGGTAAAGGGTGCTTCAGGTCAGGCGATCCAGAACATGAACCTTATGTGTGGTTTTGATGAGACCACTGGTCTTCGCATTGCGGCGACATCCCCATAAATTACGATAGGAGATATGATCATGAATGTAAAAGATATTATGAGCAGTAATGTCATTGTATGCAGCCCGCAGGATACTATTAGCAGTACTGCACAGTTGTTGAAGAAAGAGAACATTAGCGGCGTTCCTGTTGTTGATGAGGGTAAGGTCGTAGGGATCGTTTCCGAAGTTGATCTATTGAAATTGCTTAACATCCCTGAACATGGCGGGCTTTGGCTTCCCAGTCCTTTCGAGGTAATTGAGATCCCTATACGTGAGCTCATTAGTTGGGAAGATACCAAAAAGATGCTTTCTGATGTTGGTTCAAAACCTATCAGTGATATAATGGAAAAGGATGTGTTCACGGTAGGTCCGGAAAGTTCTGTGGAGGATGCTTCCAGATCAATGAGCCGGCACAAAATTAACAGACTTCCTGTTGTCGATAATGGTGAACTGGTAGGGCTTATAACCCGCGGCGATATCATTCGCGGTCTTGCAGGCATTTAAAGTGGTGTTATGAAAGCGAAAGATAGCGGCCTATGTGCAGTAAAAGGAGTTCGTGCTTTCGGTATCAAGCCGGGAAAGATGGGCCTTGCGATCATTGTGGCTGAAGGGAATGCTGCGGGCGTTTTTACCAGGAACAAGGTCATAGCTGCTCCACTGATCGTTACAAGGGAAGCCCTTGGTAAGAATGGCAAACTGGCAGCGGTGATAGCAAACAGTGGAAATGCCAATGCTTTTACAGGTGAGCAAGGTCTCGCCGATGCAAGGGAAATGGCCTCTCTCCTTTCTGAAAGACTGGATGTCGATAGTGACCTTATCGCAGTGGCATCTACCGGTGTTATTGGTAGGAAGCTCGATATTGACTGGATACGTGATAATGTCGATGAAGTGATGAGCGGTCTTGTAGCATCACCTCAGGGTAACAGCCATGCTGCAAGGGCTATAATGACCACTGACACGTTCCCAAAGATGACTGCGATAGAGCTTGATTGTGGTGTCTGTATAGGCGGTATCGCAAAGGGTTCCGGCATGATCGAGCCTAACATGGGGACTATGCTTGGTTTTGTCTACACTGATGCAGCTCTTCCATCGGACGTACTTGATGAATGCCTCAGGGAAGCAGTTGATAG
>NZ_JAUVEY010000141.1:0-5499 GCF_030594565.1 Methanococcoides sp. | reverse complement strand
TCATCAACGAAATGAACTGTACACCCTGCAACCTTCACACCATAATCCAACGTCTGCTTCTGTGCATGAAGTCCCATGAAAGAAGGTAACAAAGCCGGATGGATGTTCATTATACTGTTCCGGTATTTCCCAATTATCCTGCTGCCTAGAATACGCATGTATCCTGCAAGGAGGACAAGGTTGGTATCATATTTACCAAGAACCTCCAGGATCTTATCCTCGTAGCCTTTTTTATCCCCAAAAGCGGAAGGGTCCACAAAAACAGGAACAATACCATGTGCTTCTGCCCTCTCAAGTGCATAGGCATCTCCCTTGTCACTGATAACGACCTTGATAGCAGCATTCGGGATGTAGCCATTTTCAATATTATCGATAATGGACTGTAGATTTGAACCACGTCCAGATACAAGAACTGCAATATTGAGAGTCATTGCTCACATCATACGGGATTGCTATATATTAGAGTTTTGGACTTATATATCCAAACACTCAACATATTGTTACAGAAAAACATTCGATCATATTAAGAAGGGAACTCAAAAAAGTTCATTCCCCTTTATGCCGCTTGGACCTTTCATGAATAAGAGTATCAAGGTCATCCGCATCTGCGATACTATTGAGCTCATCCCTTTCGATAAGTACGGTGTCCTCAACAGACTTATACCTGCTCTTACCCTCGATAATGAAAACGGATTGGGTCTCGATGACATTGGAGATGCTGCTCATCAAATGAGCACGTTTGACCATTGCATTGCTGTATTCACTAACCCCTGTCAGGAAAGTACTGGAAGTATCCTTTGAAACCGCCTTGAACGGAGCTTGGTTCGTTGAAAGGACATCATACCCCAGAGTGTATATAAGGTTCAGTATATTGTCATTAGGCGGTGTTTTCCTTTCAGAGGTATCTTCATTCACAGTTGCAGGGTCCAATTCTTTCTCAAAACTGCGGAGTATATCGATGGACTTTGCAAGTGCCATATCCAGTATCTCCTCCAGATGAAGCACAATATCAATAGATGCATCCATCTTACCTTCTTCATACTTGCTTATAGTACGTCTGGATACACCCAACTCGGAAGCAAGAGCCCCCAGAGACATCGATATGTTCATCCTCGCTTCCTTGAGCACATCCCCGTCAATGGATACATACAAACCTCCGGGTGCTGCGGATACAAGCGGAGGTACATTTTCTACAAAATAATCGTAAAGTGTCTGTATACTCAATGCAGGAATATCATATCTCATATAAACTACGCTATCCTCAAGCAGCTGGTCGCGTGTTTTTGCACCTATGAGTATGGGATAGCCATTCAGGTATTTTGCCAGAGATTTCATTTCACGGGCCGTTTCTTCGTTCAGACCGTCAATATTGTATAAGACCTTGCAGAATAGGAGCGTATTACCCTGACGTGCAGCGAGGTCAAAACTACGGGGCCTGATATTACATTGATTCGACACCATGAAACCGGCGCGTTCCAATACTTCAATTATCTGATGTATCAGAATATCCTTTGTCATTACAATAAAGCCATTGTTTGCACATCTATATAAAGGTATTTGTTAGTATATGAACGAACACAGATTGAAAGACCATGATAATAAGTATAGACGATACCGATTCCAGAGAAGGAATGTGCACCACCTATCTTTGTGCAATATTGATGGACGAGCTGAAAGAATACGGAACCATCAGAGGAAGCCCTATACTTATACGCCTCAATCCTACTATTCCCTATAAGACCAGGGGCAATGCTTCAACCGCTTTTGAAATAACAACATCAGAACCGGAAAAAGTAATGGAACATGTCATCTCAAGGGTCGACGAACTTTCTGAACTGCAGAGCGAGATGACAAATCCCGGAGTGGTGTTCATACCCGAAGACCGATCTGAGAAAGTTAAAGAAGAGCTCGGCGAATTTTTCCTGAAAGCGGTGCGTGAGGTATTGCAGATAGATGATGCAAAGAACCTTATCGCTAACTTGGACCTGCCTTCAAGAGGATGGAAGAATGGAAGAGGACTTATCGGTGCTCTTGCTGCCTGCGGAGCCATGCTGAACCCGGGATGGGATCATACGTACGAATATCTTGCATATCGCGAAAAGGATACCTGGGGAACGAAACGGCAGGTCGATGAGGAAAGTGTGAAGGAAGCAGACCTTGCGACCTACCCGAATACATGGGACACAGTCGATATTGCGAACAATGCAGTAGTATGCATACCCCATGCAGGAGATCCCGTTCTTTTTGGAGTTCGAGGAAATGGCATTGAGCCTGTCACCATAACATCCCGGATGATAATTTCGGAACCTGTTGAAAGATATGCGATCTATAAGACCGATCAGGGAACTGACCTGCACCTTATTCCAGTGGAGAGGATAGCAGACATAAAGGACATGCACTCCTATACCATTGAAGCAACAGTGGATACTCGACCGGAAACGATAAGGGGAGGACATACGATCTTTTCAGTTCGTGACGATGAAGGAGATGAGATGGACTGTGCAGCCTACGAACCTACCAAGAACTTCCGCGAATTGGTACGCAAATTCCTGCCTGGGGACAGGATAGTGTTCTCAGGAAGTGTGAAGAACAACACTCTGAACATCGAAAAGCTGAATATAATAAGCCTGGTCCAGGAACAAGAGTCGGTCAATCCTACATGTTCTGAATGTGGAAAAAGGATGAAATCCGCAGGAAAGGGGCAGGGTTACCGCTGCAAGAAATGTGGCACTAAAGCAGATCTATCTGAACTTGTCGAGGTCAAAAGAGGGATAGAGACAGGAATGTATGAAGTTCCACCCTGTGCAAGAAGACACCTTGCAAAACCCCTTGTCAGATGCCAGGAAAAAGAGAGCGAAAAGAATGGGAAAGTGTTCCCATCAAGATAACCAGTCATCACGAAGGTCATCAAGGTGTGCTATCGGGGGAATC
The DNA here is from genome assembly GCF_030594565.1 of Methanococcoides sp. NCBI lineage: Archaea > Methanobacteriati > Methanobacteriota > Methanomicrobia > Methanosarcinales > Methanosarcinaceae > Methanococcoides > Methanococcoides sp. Next base: position 2,568 of record NZ_JAUVEY010000141.1, on the reverse strand, counting down.
GCTCTTTTGTGAAGATTGCTCCTAACACGTAGCAGAATGGAATTGATATCCTCCATTGGAACCCCGAGTTTCAGATGCACGCGTTCCTGCCCCTCCCCTGCAAGAATTGGTTGAAGCACTTTATCGATGGTCTCATAAGAAACACCAAGGTCATCTTCATCGGTCTGACCCTCCCAGAGTCCTGCAGATGGTGCTTTTTCCAGAATGCTCTCCGGGACACCCAGAATCTTTGACATTTCCCATACTTCGGTCTTGTAAAGATCGCCTATGGGTTCCATATCAACCCCGCCATCACCATATTTTGTGAAATAACCAAGTAATATCTCACTCTTGTTACCGGTCCCCATCACTACTCTGCCAAGCATGTTAGCATAGTAGTAGAGCATGGACATCCTTATCCTTGCCTTAAGGTTACCATCGACATAAGCAGATGTATCTTCGATATCCGGCATTGATGATCTGTAGCTTTCAAGGACATTGGTGATGTCTACCACCTTAATGTCAATGCCAAGAGCTTCTGCGACCTTTTTAGCATCCTCGATCTCAGACTCAGGGGTTGAAGCTTCAGGCATGTGTATACCAAGAACGTTCTCAGCACCCAACGCTTCGACGGACAGGTATGCCACCAGTGCAGAATCGATGCCGCCGCTTATACCTACAACAGCACCTTCAATTCCCGTCCCTTCCAGTTTCTTCCCAATAAAATCAATGATGATATCTTTTGCTTTTATAATATCCATAGTACCAAGGTCCAGATGATGATCGAGTATTTGTGTATATGATAGTGCTCTCTACTATATTCACAGTACATATTTAGATTTCCTGTTAAACTTTTTTCAAAAATGAGCGAACATAGTCTTAAATATAGTAGAGAGAATATTTATATAAATATATTCAGCAGGTGCTATAATGAAACAAATGAATTCGGAGATACATGCCCTTGATACAATTTTAAAAGGCGGGTTCCCAAAGCCCTCTGCGATTCTGGTAACAGGTCCAGCAGGTTCTGGAAAGACCACACTTGCAATGCAATCCATTTTCAACGCCGCTGAAAAAAATGAGAAATGCATGTATGTTACATCATTGAATGAACCAATTTCAATGGTCAATAAATTCATGTCAAAGCTGAATTTCTACAATATCTCCCTGCTTTCCTCCGGCCCCATGAACTACATCCCCATCGGCACCGAGACCCTTGATAAAGGGATATATACATTCATGTGGAACCTGGAAGAGTCCATTGAAAAAATAAAACCCGACCGAATTGTCATTGATCCAATTACGACCATCGGAAGCACTCTTGATGAAGAAGCAAAACGACGTTTCTACTATGACCTTTTCCTGCGTATGAAAAAATGGGATGCTCTGGTCATAGCGATCGGAGAGTTCACCGGAGACGAGCTCCTGAAAAGTGACCTGAGCCACGTAGCAGATGGCATTATCTATCTTTCCAATGATGAAGCCAACAAACGTCGAGTACACCACCTCGAGGTCTTAAAGCTCAGAGGACAAGGCTACATAAGTGGAAAACATCCATTTTCAATAACTGAAGAAGGTATTATACTTCACCGACAGGAACTGACCGAAATGGAGATACCCCATTTTACAGACCGTGTCTCAACCGGTATAAAAGGGCTTGACATAATGACCGGAAATGGTGTTATCAGAGGCACTTCAACCCTTGTCACCGGAGGTCCCGGTACCGGGAAAACCACCATTGGAACACAATTCATTGCAGAAGGAGCAAGGGCTGAGGAACCTGGAATGATAGTTTCATTTATAGAGTCCGAAGAACAAGCCCTTACGAATGCAAGCTCCATTGGTCATGATATAAGGGACCTTGTAAGTTCCGGTGCCATAAAAGTTGTCTGCACCAGCATGTCAGCCCTTGAAGCCGGAGAACATGCCATACAATTACGTACCATTATCAAAAAAGAGAACATCAAACGTATTTTTGTAGACGATGTGAACGTATTCTCCGACCTCATGACACCTCTGGATGCAAAGGACCATATCAAACTACTTTCAGAGATGTTCAGATCAAATGGCGTCACCTCAATGTTCGCACAAAGGCCGGATACCATTAATGGAATGCATTATATCGAAGATTATGGAATGGATACTTCAGTACTGCTTTCACTAAAAGAGGAAGAAGACCATATCGACAAAACCATAACTGTCATGAAAATGCACAGAAGCCATCATGACAAAGGAATAAGGAAATTTGAAATAAGGGACACTGGTGTAGACATCATGTTACCGTCATCGGATTAAATGGTAATAGCTATACTTATAAGCCTGAAGAAATATCTACATTATAAAACTGGCTTGAGACCATACGAACATGACATTCTATATTACAGATTCCGCAGTTTTCATCTATGGATATGATGGCGACACATCGCTGTTCATCACTGTACCTTCTGTGAAGGACGAAATGAAGAGCCGGGAAGCCATGATGCGATTTGAGATCGCTTGTGAGACAGGTACAAGAATTGAAACACCTGACCCGCAGATTCGCAAAGAGGTACTTTCGATTGCGAAAAAGACGAGGGATGTTGAAGAGCT
>NZ_JAUVEY010000021.1:0-19627 GCF_030594565.1 Methanococcoides sp. | reverse complement strand
TAGAAGATCACGTATGGGGTTTTTGGGGCATTATTGGAGAAAAATGAGAGTTTATGGCTGAAATATTAGAATCTGGAAAAGTCTAACCTTGGTAATTGTTCCCAGAATTGTTTTTTATAAAAACCTCTTATTTGCAATTATGTAAATATAGCTAACTATTGAAACAGATGATAATAAGCTATTAATTAAGTGAAAATGATTTAAATTGCTTGCATCTGAGAATTACTGAATTGTCGTGTTAGTGTGATGTACATTCGAATGATGAAAATATAAAAAAGAAGTTGAAATTGAAGCAATATTTCAACCTCGATACAATCATAATGGAAGATGATTTTTGTGGTATTTTTTAATCATCTGGTACCACCCATCGGAAATTTTCCAATGCTTAATATTTCGTTTTTGAGCATTATATCCCCAAACGCCGGCATGATGAAAAATAACACCAAGATGCCCGGATAATTGTGCATCTGTATTTGACCACCCTAGTTCTTGAAATAGAAATGATCCAATTCCTGGTTTTTCAGTTCCATCCACTTGTTTCTTCACATTATTTGCAAGCGATTTTCTACCTCCATCGGACATATAAGAATCTAAAAGATTTAGTTCTTCACATGTTATTTTTGTAACTCTCTCTTTTTTACTATCACCCGATTTAAACATACGTTTAATGTGAATATCACAATCATCAGTGATCATCCACCAGAAATCCTTTTGCTGTCCACCAAATGTCATATTATGCAACCAAATACCATTCATAGGATCAATCCATTTTTTACAAATCAACGAAACTATTTAAATATGTATTAATTACTGATATTCTGCCATCCAAAATGAATACTCTCATAATTAAGCATCTCGTCTCCATAAAAGCCTCTGCCGGGCACTGTCCTATATAAAATTATATAAATGAAGATCAATATAGGTGAATATGATGGTTCAAGATACAACACCCACAAAAGCAGATATCAGTCTACCTGATAAATGGGACGTTGCTGTTATTCCAAAGGAACCAACCTATTTTGATCGTTTCTTACCCACTACGCATAAGCAGACCACGCTGACAGAATGTGGTATCGACCCAGGGGATGAATATGCACTACCACATCCAAAGATACGTGTACTTGCAATAAGACAGCCTTGGGCCTCATTGATCATTCGTGGGCTAAAGAATATAGAAGTACGTTCAAAGAACACGTTTGTCCGGGGAACGATAGCCATCTATGCAAGCAGGGCAACTATCCGGAAAAAGGACCTTAAATGGGTGAACGAGAATTATGATGTCCCTACTGAACAGCTTGAGGATCTGCCCACGGGAATGATAATCGGAACAGTGAACCTTATTGAATGTAAGGAATATGAATCCGATTTTCATTTCAAGCTCGACCAAAGACGCCATTTGAGTCCGGAAGAGAGCTATGCCAAGAACATAAAAGGATGGTTCCTAAAATCCCCACGCCCGATAGAGCCGGTCAGTTATAAGTTCAATGGCGAGGTAGTCTGGAGTCTGGCAGACACCGATATCCTCCAGCAAACTGCTTGAGGGCCTGTTCTGATAAGTGATACCGATCGAGAGTATTCTGGGGTGTTCCCTTATGCAATTTTCAATATGAAATATCGATCGTTCACATTTATAGCTAAACATTTAATATAGATGAATGCATAGATGCAGACTAAATATATAGATCAGAATAGATACAGGGAATACGATAACTGAATTATTTACAACGATTTTTTTATCTATTTATCACATCTAACTGATTAAAGGATTTTATTTAAGTTCGAATATCCGTATCCTAGGGAGAAAATCGCGATGAGTGACGATTACGATGCAACACACATTCAGGTTCTTGAAGGGCTGGAAGCAGTACGCAAACGACCCAGTATGTATATTGGAAGTGTAGACACCAGAGGACTTCATCACCTCGTATATGAGGTTGTTGACAACAGTATTGATGAGGCACTTGCTGGTTTCTGTAAAAATATAGACGTATCGATCAATGCAGATGGTTCTGTCACCGTTGTAGATGACGGTCGTGGAATACCTGTCGACAATCATCCAAAATATAAGAAATCCGCACTTGAGGTCGTACTGACCGTTCTCCACGCAGGTGGAAAGTTCGACAAGAGCAACTACAAAGTATCCGGTGGTCTCCACGGTGTTGGCGTATCCGTTGTGAACGCCCTTTCCGAATGGATGGAAGTCGAGGTCAAGCGTGATGGGAAACTATACTACCAGCGTTATGAACGCGGAGCCCCTACCTCCAATGTAACGGTCATTGGGGATTCAAAAGGCACAGGAACGAAAAGCACGTTCATGCCTGACTCCAAGATATTCGAAACGACCGAGTTCAATTACGGGACACTTATTACAAGACTCAGGGAACTGGCTTTCCTAAATAAAAATATCAGGATCTCTATTACAGATTCACGGGATGAAGAACTTGAGCAGGACGTTTTCGAATACGAAGGCGGTATAATCTCTTTCGTTGAACACCTGAACCAGAGCAGGACAGCTCTTCACAAGGTACCTATCTATTTCGAGCGTGAAAAGGAAGGGACCATTGTTGAGATCGCTATGCAATACACCGACAGCTACGGTGAATATGTATATTCTTTTGCTAATAACATCAACACGCATGAGGGTGGTACTCACCTTATTGGGTTCAAGACTGCATTAACGCGTGTTGCTAACGATTATATCAAGAAGAATAATGTGGTCAAAGGTGATGAGAAGCTCACAGGTGAGGATATCCGTGAGGGTCTTGCAGCCATCATCAGTGTTAAGCTGACAGAACCACAGTTCGAAGGTCAGACCAAAACAAAGCTTGGTAACAGTGAACTTAAAGGGATCGTTGACTCCATGGTGTCCGAGGGTCTCTCCGAATACATGGAAGAGAACCCGAAAGTTGCAACAATCATATTCCAGAAGGCACTGGATGCCAGACGTGCAAGGGAAGCTGCTAAGAAGGCACGTGAACTCACACGCAGGAAAAGTGCCCTTGAGATCGGCACCCTGCCAGGCAAACTTGCAGACTGTTCTGAGAAGGACCCCTCTGTAAGTGAAGTCTATCTAGTGGAAGGAGATTCTGCAGGTGGTTCGGCAAAACAGGGACGTAACCGTAGATTCCAGGCGATCCTACCATTCAGGGGTAAGATCATCAATGTCGAAAAGGCACGTCTTGCAAAGGTCTTGAAGAACAATGAGGTCCTCTCACTCATCACTGCCATGGGTACAGGCATAGGTGAAGATTATAACATTGAAAAGGCACGCTATCACAAAGTGATAATAATGACCGATGCTGATGTCGATGGTGCACACATACGCACACTGATCCTTACCTTATTCTTCAGATACATGGCTCCGCTTATTGATGCAGGATATGTTTACATTGCACAACCCCCGCTTTACCGTATAAAGAAAGGCAAAGCCGAACATTATGTATATTCTGACAGAGAACTGGCAGCGAAGCTTGAAGAGATCGGTGAGAATAACACCTATGTACAGCGTTACAAGGGTCTTGGAGAAATGAACCCTGAACAACTTTGGGAAACCACAATGAACCCTGATACAAGGACATTGTTGCAGGTCACCATGGACGATGCAGCCGCTGCGGATGAGATGTTCTCCGTTCTTATGGGTGATGAAGTTGCACCACGTAAAGCGTTCATACAGAAATATGCAAAAGAAGTCGTTAATCTGGATCTATGAGGTGATATAAATGGCAGATAACATGAATAATGAACCTGGCGATGTACAGCCAAATGATGAACCTCTGGATATCAAGCCCACAGATACCGGTGAAAGGATCGTCCCTATCCTTATTCAGGATGAGATGAAGAATTCCTATATCGATTATGCAATGAGCGTAATAGTTGGAAGGGCTTTACCAGATGCACGTGACGGTCTTAAACCGGTACACAGGCGTATACTCTATGCCATGAAAGAAGCCGGCATGACATATGATAAAGCATACAAGAAGTCCGCTCGTGTAGTGGGAGATGTTCTTGGTAAATATCACCCACATGGCGATACTGCAGTTTATGATTCTCTTGTGAGAATGGTGCAGGAATTTTCCCTAAGGTATCCATTGATCGATGGTCAGGGTAACTTCGGTTCAATTGACGGTGATTCCGCAGCAGCTATGCGATATACCGAATCCCGAATGGACCGTATCTCCAACGAGATGCTCGCAGACATTGACAAGGAGACCGTTCTATTCAGGCCCAACTACGATGGTTCTCTAAAGGAGCCTACAGTACTTCCTGCAAGACTACCAAATCTTCTTATCAATGGTTCTACAGGAATTGCAGTGGGAATGGCCACCAATATGGCACCACACAATCTTGGAGAGGTCATTGATGCCACTTTAATGCTTATTGAGGATCCTGAGACACCCATTTCCAGTCTAATGGAGATAGTCAAAGGTCCTGATTTCCCAACAGGCGGAGTGATCCTTGGTCATCAGGGTATAAAGTCCGCATATGAGACTGGAAGAGGACCCATCAAGATAAGAGCAGTTACTTCGATCGAGGAAATGAAGAACGATAAGAACCGTATCGTTGTTTCGGAACTGCCATATCAGGTCAATAAATCAAGACTTATCGAAAACATTGCCGCTCTTGTAAGGGAAAAGAAGATGGTCGGCATTTCAGATCTGCGTGATGAATCTGATCGCGATGGTATCCGCGTTTCTATTGAACTTACAAGGAACACAAATCCTGAAGTTATACTGAACCAGCTTTACAAGCATACCCAGATGCAGACCACTTTTGGTATCATCAACCTTGCACTTGTCGATAATATTCCAAGGGAATTGACCCTTAAGGAATTGCTTCAGATATACCTTGAACATAGGATCGATGTCATACTCAAACGTTCCATGTTCGATATGAGAAAGGCTGATGATAAAGCCCATATCCTTAAGGGATTAATGATCGCTCTTGACCATATCGATGAGGTCATAGCTCTGATTCGCGGTTCAAATGCTGTGGATGAGGCTAAGGAAGGGCTGATGACCAAGTTCGGGCTTGATGAAGTTCAGGCAAAGGCCATCCTGGATATGCGTTTGCAGAAGTTGACAGGACTGGAAAGGCAGAAGATAGAGGATGAGCATGGAGAACTTGTCAAGCTTATCGAGGACCTGAAAGACATCATTGAAAGTGATGAAAGGAAATACAACATCATAAAGGAAGAGTTACAGGCCATCCGCGAAAGGTTTGCAGATAAGCGCAGGACAGAGATCACAGGCTCACATGTCGAATTTGAGGATGAGGATTTGATCCCTGTGGAAGAGGTCATCGTTACAATCACCAATAGCGGCTATATCAAGAGGATGCCTGTGGATACCTACAGTCAGCAGCACAGAGGTGGAAAGGGTGTCATTGGAATGGAAACAAAGGAACAGGATGTCGTTGAAGATATCTTTATATCATCCACTCATGATTACCTGATGTTCTTCACCAACCGCGGAAAAGTCCACTGGAAAAAGGTTTACAGCATCCCAGAAGGAAGCCGGCAGTCAAAGGGTAAGGCTGTTGTAAACCTGCTTGATCTTGCTGAGAACGAATCCGTTACTGCAACAATAACAGTGAAGGAATTCGAAGAGGATAAGTTCTTGTTCATGGCAACACGAATGGGAACTGTAAAGAAGACCCCATTGTCGGATTTCAGTAATGTGAGAAAGGCCGGTATCATTGCGCTCAAACTTGATGAAGGGGATGAACTTGTCAATGTAGCACTCACGGACGGTTCCAAGGAAATAATGATGGTCTCAAGGCATGGAAAGGCTATCAGATTCTGTGAAAGGGATGTTCGTCCAATGGGTCGTACTGCAAGAGGTGTTCGCGGAATGAAGCTTGCCGGCGATGATATTGTGGTAAGTCTTGATGTTGTTGACCTGAGCACTAAACTACTCACCATCACAGAGAACGGATATGGAAAACGTACAATGTTTGACGAGTACCGTGGAATGAAACGTGGTGGACAGGGTGTGATCACCATAGTGACGAGTCTCAGGAACGGTCCTGTAATAAATGTAAAGGCCGTTAAAGAGGAAGATGAGGTCATGGTGACAAGTTCAGAAGGAATTTTCATCAGAATTCCTGTGAAGGATATACGTGCACAGGGAAGAAACACACAGGGTGTCAAAATTATGAATGTGCGCCCCGGCGACAAGGTTGTGGGTGTTGCAAGAATTAAAAATGAGGAATGACACGAACTAAACACTTTTAAATATTGACCATATTTACTAGACTAAATCAGCTTAAAGGATGATTATTATGGAACTTGAAAAATTAAGACACGGTACAGAACTTATCAAACGCGGCTTTGCAAAGATGCAGAAAGGCGGCGTTATCATGGACGTTACGACCCCTGAAGAAGCAAAGATCGCTGAAGAGGCAGGAGCTGTTGCAGTAATGGCACTCCACGCAGTCCCTTCAGACATCAGAAAAGAAGGCGGTGTTGCAAGGATGGCAGACCCACAGGTAACTGCTGACATCATTGCATCTGTAACAATTCCGGTAATGGCAAAAGCAAGGATAGGACACTTCGTTGAAGCTGAGATCCTTCAGGCACTTGGCTCTGACATGATCGACGAGTCAGAAGTACTTACACCTGCAGATGAAGAGTTCCACATCGATAAGACACAGTTCACTGTTCCTTTCGTATGTGGTGCACGTAACCTTGGTGAAGCACTGAGAAGGATCAACGAGGGTGCAGCTATGATACGCACAAAAGGCGAAGCTGGTACCGGAGATGTAAGAGAGGCTGTACGCCACATGAAGCAGATCCTAGGCGAGATCAGGACACTTCAGGGAATGACAAAGGAAGAGCTTATTATGGCTGCAAGGGACATCGAAGCACCTATTGAGCTTGTTATGGAGACCGCGCAGATGCAGCGTCTTCCTGTTGTGAACTTCGCAGCTGGCGGAATTGCAACTCCTGCAGATGCAGCTCTTATGATGAGACTTGGCGCTGACGGTGTTTTCGTCGGTTCAGGTATCTTCAAGGCAGAGAAGCCGGAAGTAATGGCAAAAGCTATTGTTGAGGCTGTTAACAACTACAACAATCCTGAAGTACTTGCTGAGGTATCAAAAGGTATCGGCGCGGGTATGAAAGGTATCAGTGTAGATTCAATCCCAGAGGATCAGGTTCTCCAGACTCGTGGCTGGTAACCTTTCCTTTTTTACTTCTTTTTTTTGGTGTTAATTATGCGTATTGGCGTTATCGCTATTCAGGGCGATGTTTCTGAACATGTTGAATCTCTTGAGCGTGCTCTTGCAGAACGCGGAGCAACTGCTGAAATAGTTACTATCAAGCACAAAGGTATTGTTCCCACCTGTGACGGACTTGTGTTCCCTGGCGGGGAAAGTACGACCCTTGGTCGCCTCATCTTAAAGGAAGGCATTGACGAGGAGATCAAGCAGGCAAAAGAGAAAGGTGTTCTAATACTTGGTACCTGTGCAGGTATGATCCTTCTTGCTAGGGCAGGAGATTCACAGGTTGAGAAGACGCATCAATACCTGCTGGGACTGATGGATATAAGGGTCAACAGGAATTCCTTTGGAAGGCAGTTCGAATCTTTCGAGATCGACCTTGATGTATCCGTACTTGATTCACCATACAATGCAGTCTTTATCAGGGCACCGGCTATTCTTGAAGCAGGAGAGAATGTAAAGGTCCTTGCATCAATTGATGACAAGATAGTTGCTGCCGAGCAGGATAATGTTCTGGCACTGGCATTCCATCCTGAACTTACCGAGGACATGAGAATTCACCAGTATTTCCTTGACAAACTGTTCTGCTGATCTGATAAAAGGAGAACATCAAATTAGAATGGAGGAAAAGAGGACCTAATTTGATGATCTCGAATTGGAGGTCTTCCCTTTTGTGCATGGTATAAATGCAGTATTTTGATAATTTTTGTTCAGTAGCCATTTTGTATTTAGCCTAATTTTTATTCGATTGTTAATCTCCTTTTTTTATTATGGAGAAAATATATTTCATCCACATCTCCATTTGTGTTTGTCACTTTGACCTTATATTTCTCCCCACATTTCCAGACATGTTTTTTCGTTTCTTTTTTAGATTTTTGTGTTTAACTTTTGTCTTCTTCTTCTTTTTATTGGGAAACCAACACGATACGTGCGGAAATGTTGCTTTTTATCAGTTAAAAGTCTCTCACTCAATATTGAGGAGATACTTTTATTAGTATAATACACGTATAGCAAATTATTTGGAATGTGTGATAAACGGAGGGATAAAGTTATGGATAACGAGAAACCATATGAAATATTTTTAAGCGGTAAAATTAGTTACAATGATTACAAAATGTTTAATAGGTTCCACCTAAGAAACTATATATAAAAAAATTCATTGCTTTATTTTTCCTTTACTGCATGATGTTTTATGGATTATCTATAATTACTATCAGTTTTATGGGACCTGTTTCAATGATCATATTAAGCTTGTTTTTAAGTTTATTGACGGTTGGAGTATTAATTTTAATCACTTTTAAAAGATTAAAAGCAATTTATTATTCTAATAAAAGAATTCAGCTTGAAAAAATATATAGTATTACAAAAAACGGGACTAAGTGGACTGATGCCCGGGGAGAATCAGTTATTAAATGGGAAGATATAGTATTAGCTGCTGAATGCAAAGAACTAATACTCATATACATTTCAATTGTTCAAGCACTAATTATACCAAAAAGATTTTTCAAATCAAATGATGATTTTTTCAAATTTAAAAATCTGATTGAACAAAAAATCAGCACAGAAAAGATAAAAATGGATCTAGACCATTTAGATGGTAATAACGTTATGTGAGTCTGATTGGTATGTGGATTTTGAAATAATCTTACTGGTGCGCCAACGTTTAGTATCGCTCACATAAACACATCACATTATTTACCACTGTTGGCTTCTAACTACGAGAGCAATGGAAGCTAACAAAAGAAATTTCAAACTGATTCTTTTGTGAATCGTTTTTGATCAGTTTGAGCTCATCAAATTAGAATGAGAGGATTTATGAGCTAATTTGATTATCTCAAAAGGATACGCAATAAATAAGATATTCTTATAAAGGTGTAGCGTGTCCTTTCTTTAAGGTCTCGGAAGAGATCATTATATTTAGAAACGTATAGTTAGAAATGGTGATTTAGATGGTCAAACTCACAGAAGATATGAAAGAAGCATTTTCAAAAGTACAGATATTCCCATTTGCAACAGCATCAAAAGCAGGGATTCCAAATGTAATCCCTATAGGCATGTGCAAGTTGGTAGATGATGAGACAATCTGGGTAACGGACAACTATTTCCTGAAGACCCGCCAGAATCTGGATGAGAACCCAGTGGCCTCTATTTTTGTATGGGGACCTGAAGTCGGCGGCTGTTTCCAGATAAAAGGAGATGTAGAGATCAAGACCAGCGGGGATGACTATGATAAAGCCCATGCCGGTGCAAAAGCAAAAGGGGACAAATTCCCTGCAAAGGCGCTTATGGTAATGAAGATCACCGATGTCTTCGAATGTAAGTCCGGGGATGACGCCGGAAAGAAGCTCGTTTGAACACAACAGATTGATCTATTAGATGTTCAGCTAATGATTATTTGACCCTCTTTATTCATGCCTGAAAGGTAAATTAAAAATGAGGAGATGAATTTATCATTAGCATTACTTTTTTGATTTGAGATTCATATTCGATTATCGGTTTTTAATTGATCGAGCAGAGTGGCAACTCTAATCACAATATTCCATTAAAACTTAAAAGCTCTAATAAAGGAAGAAAAAGAAGAAACTCAGTTCTTCCTTTTCCGGAACAGACAGGCAAATACCAGAATGAATATAGATGTGAACATAGTACATCCTGGAATGTTATTTGATTTGATTTCTGGGATTTCTGCTTCTGTGTTATTTCCAGAGCCAGAAATTTCATCTTCTGAAACAGTCTTGGCTGGCACATTGGCATCATCCACATCGGCTGCAATAGCAAATGCTGAAAAACCAGGGGTTTCTGCTTCGAAGTAGATGTACGAATTATCTTCTCCAATAGTTGTGGTTTTGAGAGCATTCCATTTACCACCATTGTGACGATACAGTGCTATTGACCTCTCATCAATACCATTCTTTGTGAGCCAGTCCTTTGCTACACTGAAACCTATTTGAGGTTCAGCAATATTATTTTCGGTTGCAAATCCTGATCTGCCAACCCATATGTTAAGGTTGCTATAGACAAGTCCAGGAGCACTTTCATCAACCATTATAGACTTACCTTTAAGCACTTCAATCGTTGTTGAGACCCTTCCGTAATTTTTCAGTGCAGAGAAGTTGATGTACTCAATTACACTCTGCTCGTCATCGAAAGCATAACTAATTTTAAGTCCTTCAATGATGTTCTCTGTTCTTACAGATTTAAATGCGATGTTCGCAAAGGCTTCACCGGATGCTCCACCTCCGCTGCTAGAGGAACTGATGCCACCGTGATTCCCATTGTCATCAACGACATTATCCAGACCATCAGTGATTGAAAATGATGTACTGAAAGGTACAGAATTGCCAGCATTATCAGCAACTGTTATTGATGCAGTGTAGCTACCAGAGCTTAAACCTGTAGCATTATAGGAAGTATAATTGCTTGTGATCTCAAGTGAATTATCGGTAATCTCGATATCATCGAAATTAAAGATAATTGAACTGACATTAATACCACTTTGTTGGTCATTGTAATTGAACCTGATGTTAACGAAAGTGGTATCTTGAGCAAATGTAGTTCCACTCACAGGTGTCACACTATCCAGGATAGGAGCTATTGTGTCACTTACAACGACTCCATAAATGGAGAAGTGATTGACATAGGTGATCCAGTATTCTTTACCATCAATAATTTCTATCGAAGTTGGACAGATTTCCCAAAGCTCTTCTGTTTCATTGCAATAAAGAATGGAAACGTCTTTTGTATTTATTCCATCAGGCAGAGTAACTGAATTTATTGGTATTGCGATTATAGCACTTGATATATTTTCTTTAAGATTACTGTCAAGTTCTACAGATATGAAATAGAGTCCTATAGAGTCATCTGTCAGATTTGCCATTGGATCCATACTTTCCGTTACAATAATGTTTCCAATAGTATCATTTGTAGTGTTGAAAGTAATAAATGTGTCAATTTGGCTACTATTGAATAGTCCGGTTCCATTTGTAAATTCTATTTTTTCTATAACGACTACAGAACTACCAGAACCAATGTTACCAGCAATATCGGTACCTGTTACATTCACATTGAATATCTGTTCAGTATCCAGCTGGAAATATCCGGTCCATTTACCACTGGTTTGGGCAACTTCAATCACATCAGAATTAACTTCAACTATCGGATATCCTATAACAGATTCGGACGATATTACAGAGACCATTCCATGAGTTTCGTTATACATGGAAGCAGTTGATGAGAATATAGGGGAAGTACGATCAACTACTATCAGAGTATCTGATACAGTTGAATTCAAATTCATTGCTGCATCGATAGCATTTGCAGTAAGAATGTACTGGCCATCATCATGTATGCATGAAAGGTCAAATATTGCTGTCCAATTACCATCGATTAATTCTGCACTCATATTCTTCTTGTAATTTGTAAAAGTAGAGCTAAGAGTATACTCAACAGAATTCACATCTCCTGGAGTTCCTGATGCGCTCACATTAATCAATAAAGTGGCATTTGCGTAAACAATATTATTGTCAGATGTGAAACCTCTAATATCTTCAAATGTGACTATTGGCTTTTCGTTGTCAACAGTAATGCTGACATTAGCAGAAGCAAAGTTTCCGGATGTATCAGTGCTGTTCACAAACAATATATAAGCGCCACTTGATACAGGAAGTTCATCTTTATCGGTTGCATTCCATACATATTCATAAGTTGCACTGTTTGGATCATCTTTTGCAATAGTCAGATTGATGATCTCATGACCTTCTGAGTCGGCAATGATCAATTCAGTAGATGCAAGATGTGCATCAGTACTATTCAAATTAATAGTTACTGGATTGTATATGCTGATGTACTCCAATGGATAAGCAGAGATGTGTGCTTCGGCTGCCAGATCATCTATGATATTCACAGCTACTGAATCAATAGCAGACCATACACCATCATTATCCTGTACCTTAAAGTATACAGTATGAGTTCCAAGTGAAAGACCTGAAGTACTGAAGTTCTCACTGGTACTCAATTGACCATCGATACTTGAATTCCAATCATAACCTATAATTGTACCATCGGAATCAGTCCCAGAACCATTGAATGTTATTTCTGTACCTTCAGTAGCTGTAGACGGATCAATCGATAAGATCTCAGCGGTCGGAGCTACATTTGGCTTTTCATTAATTGTGACTGTGGCTGAATCCGTAGCAGACCATACACTATCATCATCCTGTACACTGAAGTAGATTGTGTGAGTTCCAAGTGAAAGAGCTGAAGTACTGAAGTTCTCACTGGTACTCAATTGACCATCGATACTTGAATTCCAATCGTAGCCTATGATCATACCATCGGAATCAGTGCCAGAACCATTGAATGTTATTTCTGTATCTTCAGTAGCTGTCGTCGGATCGATCGATATTATCTCAGCAATCGGAGCTACATTTGGCAATTCATTTATTGTTACTGTTGCTGAATCATCATCAGACCATGCACCATCATCATCCTGTACCTTAAAGTAGATCGTGTGAGTTCCAAGTGATAAAACAGATGTACTGAAGTTCTCACTGGTACTCAATTGACCATCAAGATCAGAAGTCCAAAGATAAGCAGTAATACTTCCATCATTGTCAGTGCCTGTTCCCGAAAATGTTACCAAATCGCCGAGATTTGCAATATTTGGTATAATCGAAGAAATGTTGGCTGTTGGTATTTCATTCTCAATAATAACATTATACTCTCTGAATGGGTAGAATTTTAGTTCCTCACTGTCAGCAACCATGAAGTTGAACCCATCTGTGAGTTCAATTACTGAATCCTTTCTCAAGGTGAGATCATTATAAGATTCCATTTTGAGATATCCACTTGGACCTGATGCTAGGGAACTTATTTCGAACACACCAAATTCGTCATCAAATTCGATTTCCATTAATTGGTCAGATAACTGCCAGATACCATCAATGATCATGTAGTTACCTGACTGATTAACCTCATCTACATGAATCATCAAGGTAAGGACATCAACCTCGTTAAGTATATCCTGCTCGTAATAATATGTCTTGTCTGACGTAGTTGCATTAGTACCTGCATTGATAACCTCATCGTCAACGAACGTACCATTCTTGGTCAATTCTATCCATACCTTCTCACCCTCTACATCGATCTGCTTTGGAGTGATGGTATATCCCTCACCGAGATCAAGTGAATTTCCAATTCTAATCAGATTACTGCTACCATCATCGGTTAGAAGCTTGGTAAGAATAGATGGATCATGGTCGATTGGAACATATTCTTCACCCCATAAGCCAATCTTTTCATAGGTCCAATCTTCTGATGGGTTGTGTCCTGTCTTGAAATCAAAATTTGGTTGAATATCAGAAACTATGGTAGTAGTATAGACAAATTCTTCTGAATCAGCATCTAGTGTCCTATCGAAATTATCAATTCCACGAACATTCAGTACTTCGGATGTTACATTATTATTAAAATCATACCAGAAACCAGCAAATGAATGTGCATTCCAACTATATGATTCATTTGAAGATGGTGAATCAAGGACATTTCCACGTATTTCATAGATACCTGATTCGATTAGTGTCTTCCTTAAGTAGAACCTCAATGTAGGTTCGTCTGCAACTCTGAATTCTAAATTCCCCATTATATTATTAGTACTGCCTGCATCCAGAAAGATATCATCATCGAGTTCCATTGTAATTACTGCATTATTGATAGAAGATACGATCATCTTTTCATATTTATCGCCGACATTAATTTCCATGACCCGATCAGATATCTGCCAGACACCTTCCAAAACTACTAAAGAATCAAACTGACCCTGGAATGCCTCCTTTACATGGATTATTAAAGTAAGAACATCATCCTCACCAGATACATCCTGCCTGATGTACCAGGTTGTGTCAGAAGTTGTGTTGCTAGCATCAGTAGAGATAACCTCATCATCAATGAAGTTACCATTCTTGGTCAACTCGAGCCATACCTTCTCACCTTCCACATCGATCTGCTTAGGAATGACTGCATAGCCTTCACCTAATTCAAGAGTCTGACCAATTCTCATAGTGTATTTAAAATCGTTATCAATTAGAAGTGGAGATAGTTTAGATAGATCATCTTGAATAATAGGTACATATTGTTCACCCATGAATCCAACAGTTTGGTATAACAAAAATGTAGATGGATCATTTTCAAGCATAAATTCAAAATTTGGACTTGAGTACATAGAGCTTGTCCTATAAACAAGTGGGTTTTGTGCCGCATCTGAATCCAATATTCTTGAGCTCAATGTACCATTCTGATAAAGGGTCAGTGTTTCCCCAGACTGATCATCATCTAGATTATAGTAGAAACCAGCGAAGTTCTGTGCATCTATTATTTCAATAGAATTGCTATCCCATGTACTGAGATCACCTGTAAAAACTGGCCCTCGTATTTCATTTTCAGGAGAAATAATTGCTACAGATGATTGGTCTTCAGTTGTACTGATCGCATAAACACCGTTCGTGTTTGCAAAAAGATAATCATCAATATTATCATTATTCAGATCTAACCACGCTTCTAACACGACCCATAGATCTGGATACTCACCGGTTTTACCCGTTTTAAATTTCCAAATCGTAGAACCATCACTACCATCAATAGCAAATATCAAATTCCGGGAAGAAGTAAAGTATTCAGAAGTTTCTTCATTTGTGTATACACACATGTTCTCTATCTCGAGAATAGGATCCGGGATACCATCACCACTGATATCAGAAAAGATACTGGTCCAAGTATAAACATCACAACTACCAAATGTCCATTCATTGGGGTCTAAATATTCATTAAATGAATATTGTTCAGACCAATCCAAAATTTCAGTTCCAGCCATGCCTTTAAAGATATTTATAGTGAAAATATATTCATTAGTTCCAACTTCTACATGATTTGTACAAATGATGTCCTCTGTTCCATCACCATCAATGTCATTACAAGTGTAAATGTCATCCGTAACAATTGGTACTTCCCAATTCCAGATAAGGTTGCCATTACTGCCACTTCGGAATTGAATTCTTTCAATATGTTCATCACCACTAATGTAGTCAAGGAAGATAGCAAAATCATCAATACCATCATCATTAACATCATTTAAGACCGAAGCATATTGAGGAATTTCATTTGTGCTCCATGTACCAGCAATACTCCAAATTTCGGAACCATCGTTTCCTCTAAGAACATTAAGGTTTCTTCCATTATTGGTTACTATTAATAAATCAGATATTCCATTACCATCAGCATCAATGATCCCTAATAATGTTCCATTAAAATCAGATTCCCAAACCAAGGTTCCATCATTACCTTTAATTACAGACAGATTATGAGAGGAAGCGTCATAGTTATCTATTACAAAATCGGTTAAACCATCACCTGTAAAATCTGTGAATTCCCAGTAAATATTATCTGAAATTGTACACAAGCTTGAACCATCGGCGCTACTCAATATATAAGTCATAATATTAGATTCATAATATATTTCCGCCAGTATGTCTTCGGACCCATCGCCACTGGCATCCTCCACAGGAGTAAGCCAACAATCAGCATAAGACATCCAATCATAACTTGCTATTTTTTGAACCCAAATACTATTTCCATTTGATCCACTTAATAGTTCAACATAAATATCATATTGTTCTAATCCATCATCGTAAATTGACCAACTTATGGCGATGTCATAAAAACCATCATTATCAATGTCGTTGTTTAGTGAAATAACAGATTTAGCATATCCAGCACATGATTTGTTCCAGATGATAGAACCATCAGACCCACTTAATACTAATATTTCATCTTCATCACAAACGACAAAATCAATAATTCCATCAGTATTAATGTCATCTGATAGATATGTATCAAGCTTAGGATCAGAGGTATTGCTTTCATAACTCCATAATAATTGCCCACTTCCTTCCGTCATTGGCAAATATCCAGCGGAACTTCCACCGCTTCTACCACTGCTGCTGTTACTACTAGGTACAGGTTCAGTACTTGTCACCATCGTTGCAATATTTGAATCTACTAAAATTTTTGTTTGATCGATTGGAATAAAATTATTTTTAAAAATGTTTTTTTCATCAAATTTTATGAAATTAAGTTTATGATCATTATTTGTGTCTGCATCATAAGCACTTACTAATCCAGCGCTCATAACCAAAATTAGCAAAACAGAGATTGTAAAATACATTGATCTGTGAATTCCCTTTAAATTAATTGAATTCAACAACCGTACACTATTTTTAAATATTGTTTTAAATTCCCCACTCAAGTAAACACCACCATCATCTTTTATTTTTAGTAATTGTATACATTTAATTGATTGAATCTGAAAAAAATTAGATGTAAGCATATTCACTTGATACAATATAAGATTTATTAGCCCAATACTAAAATATTCAAATTGTTGCGTTTTAGAACATTATTAAATCTAACCAATAAAATGAAGCTGGAAGGAAAAAAGATATTTAATA
The DNA here is from genome assembly GCF_030594565.1 of Methanococcoides sp. Classification (NCBI taxonomy): domain Archaea; kingdom Methanobacteriati; phylum Methanobacteriota; class Methanomicrobia; order Methanosarcinales; family Methanosarcinaceae; genus Methanococcoides; species Methanococcoides sp. The sequence continues at coordinate 2,909 of NZ_JAUVEY010000021.1, read as the reverse complement.
AATTTATGGATCTGAAGTTTTACTTCGAAGACCTTTTCAGCAGAAATGTTGACCTCGGAATTGAAACATCTATCAAACCACAGCTAAGAGCTAATATCATGGGGAATGCAGTTTATGCCTAGGGACCATTCTATCTTTTTTGAAGTGAGAGTAAAGAATCCGTCATTCGATGTGACTCCGGCTAAATACATCGATCTCATCATCACCGGAGTTGTTGCTATCTCGACAGCAATGATTTTCACCATAATCCGGGATTACATGAGACTGAGTCCTATTTGATACCAGGAAACAGGAATTATTTCTTCCTTTTTTCCATATTTTTATCGGACCAGTTCCACCATTTGAGCAGTTCAGGGTCATGGTTCCTGTGAGATGCGTAGTAGACCGCCTCCCTGAAACCATAGAGTACACATCTGTCAATGTGCATTCCCCTCAGATCAATTAATTTAAGATACATCAGCTCGGGATCTTCACCTTTGAGTTGGGAGATGGAATGTATCCCTAGGTCCCACAGTTGCTCAGCTGACTTCTTCCCAAAACCCGGCATTTGCATCAGTTCTTCCAATGCCTTTTCTTTTTTTGATAGAGTCATTTCTTACCCACTGTGGCAATGTAGATTACAAATTCGTCCTCGCCATCTATACCCAGCACAGCATTGAGTTCATCATCAAAGAAGGCTCCAATGGCACAGACCCCACAGTCGATGGACTGGGCGCTCAAGTAGATATTCTGGCACACATGACCTGCATCCAGGTTTATGTACCTGTATCCTCTTTCCCCGTATCTCCACTTCATCCTGTAGATCACCGCTGTCCATATGAACGTGACAGCACTCGATCTTATGAAGGACTGGTCCAGACATGCAACAGTAATATTTTCAGCAACAAAGGAACCTGTTTTGATCTTAGCCAGTTTGTGTTCAATGGGCAGGAAAAGGTAGATCCCCTCTTCAAAACCTTCCACGTTGTTTACGAGTATGTATGTCTCGAGGGCGTGTCTTGCACCTGCAGAGGGTACATTCCTCAGCGTGGCTGCATTTCCCATTAATTCTCTCACGCCTTGAGTACACCAGAGCAGGTATGACAACTCACCGAGAGACAACTGCTCCGGTGAAAAGTTTCGAAAGCTGGAACGTCCTTCTATGGCTTCTCTCAGGTCTATATTCTTAACATTTAGTGCTCCTGGTTCGGGAAGCTCAATGACCTCCCTTCCACCAGCACCTTTCTGCAATGGAGGCTGCGGATAGCCCATTGATTGGTCCGACCTTTCTGCATACTGGAATTTTGTTTTATCCATAAACTCTTTGCCAATTTCATTCAAAATGATAATTTCCCCATAATATCCCTTTAAGAAAATTCTTTATTTGTGCTTTATACTTCTTGCCCTTATGACAGCAAAGGAACCTTTCCCGAAGTCCTTCTCTGGCTTTTCCATATCCTGTATCCTATCCAGAGGCTTGAAAAGAGTTTGCCTTATATGCATATCCTCAAATCCATGTTCCTTCAACATCGACAGGACCTCCTCTGTGGTGTGAAAGCCAATGTTCTTGTAAAAACTGCTTTCTGATGCCTTCTTGCGATATTCTTGTCCCAGAAGACTATTCCTTTCAACAAAAGCAACGATAAGAGATCCTTCCGGAGCAAGCATGCGGTATGCCTCTTCCAGTGCTTTTTCAGCATCCATAAAGCAGAGACTTGTAACCATAAGTACAAGTTTCATTGAAGATCCTTTGAAAGGAAGTGACTCACCAACTCCTTTTATGCATTCAACCTTGCGTGACCCTGCAATTTTCAGCATCCGGGCAGAGGGATCAAGTCCGTAAGTGATGCCCAATTCTGATGCAAACCTGCCTGTACCAACTCCGATCTCGATACTATTGTGAGCTATTTTCGATGGCATAAGCTCCCTGATAGCATCCAGTTCAGATGCATAGACTGCTGGATTCTTGTCGTACCAGAGATCGTATTTCCATGTATGGATATCAAAAGCGCTTCTTTTCATAATGCCCTCATACCCCCTGTAAGATTTTACAAAAGAAACTATAGAGAATTGCGATTAACTGCTTATTTTTTTAAAGCAAATTTGTTCGGCTAATTTTTTGAGTATTTCTCTCTATTTCCAGCAGTTTGCTAGTATCCATTTATATACTTTTCAACTTTTTTGAATAGCTACCGCTATTCATCCTAAAGATTTTCTTCTGATTGTCCTCAATTGATAGAGATTATAACTGAGTGCTGTAATTAACATTTTGACATTTGCTCTTGCCAACGTTGTCACTCTTACAAATCCTGATGTAAACACATTTTTGATAACAGCATAGGGTCTTTCCCCTTTTGCTCTTATTCTGCTAATCCTATTGTTTCTCATCTTATCCCGAATACCAATAGGATGTCCTCGTACTCCCCTTTGCATAGTTGCATCATATCCTTTTGAAGTTGCACCAAAGTAACCTCTATCTCTGTAAACAACCTCTCCTTCTTCAGAAAGATCGATCTGACTATCATGAAGTGAGGCAGCAGTTGTCTTAAATCTCCTTATCAGATCATAATCAACATCTTCAATGGTATGCAGTTTATATCCAAAATGTGATTTGGATGCCTTTTTTGTCCATGTACCATCTTTACATCTTCTGGTCTTTGCATCATTTCCACGAGGAGTGTCAAGATTTGCATGTCCTGGATCAGCATGTATGAATGTTGCATCCTGAATCATACCTTTTTTGATCTTCAACCCTTTATTATCTAGTTGCCTTTGCAATTCATTCCATATTTCATCCTCTTTTCCTGTTTGAGAAATCCGTTCCCGAAAACCCCATACAGTAGTGCTATCAGGAACCTTTACAGGAAAACCTAAGAATTTCCTAAAGGAAATTCTATCAGTTGTCTGTCTTTCAAGTTCAGGGTCAGATA
>NZ_JAUVEY010000175.1:0-3594 GCF_030594565.1 Methanococcoides sp. | reverse complement strand
TAATGATCGGAGGATTGGGGTCTGGCGAACTATTACTTATATTCGCAGGATTATTGTTACTTTTTGGTGCAAGTAAGTTGCCGGAACTGGCACGCTCAATGGGAACTTCCATGGGTGAGTTTAAAAAAGCACAGAAAGAATCGGAACTTTCATTAAAGGACTTTGAACGTTCTCTTGAAGATTCGTATTCCGGGGTTGAAAATAAGCCCGATGTGAATAAGGTGGCAGCAAACCTTGGTATCGATACTAAGGACAAGACTGATGATCAACTTCTTTCTGAGATAAATGTACTGTTGCAGAAGTGAGCGGTTAAGGGAGTGAGGGATGTCAACATACTCTTGGAATGGGATCCCCAACAGGCATGTTCAATTGACGCAGGCTTCCAATGGGTGTTCTTAGTAACACCTTCCCCTGATGTTCTGCAACAACCTTTCCTATAATGGCTGCATCCTTTCCATATTTATGGCTATGCAGTAGCTCCAGTACTTCATCAGCATATTCCGGTCTAACGCCCATAATGGCTTTACCTTCGTTTGCGATCTCATATGGGTCCAGCCCCAGCATCTCGCATGCAGACCTTACTGCGCTTTTGGTCGGAATATCATCTTCCTCAAGGATAACACCAACATTGCTTTTCTGTGCCATTTCATTGATACTGGCAGCCAATCCTCCTCTTGTAGGATCTTTCATCGCTGTTATGGCACTTCTTTCATCATGTGTTGTTATTTGTAGCGGCTTTTCCAGAAGATCGTTCAGTGGTGAAACATCAGATTCCAGTTTAGTATTGAAGTTGAACCCCTCCCGATGTGACAATAATGAAATTCCGTGGTCTCCTATGGTACCCGTCAGTATGATCATATCTTCCGGGCTAAGGCTATTGTCCCTTATAATTCGGGGTGCAAAACCTATCCCGCTGGTGTTTATTATTATGGAATCCAGTTCATTTCTTGGTATTGTTTTGGTATCCCCGGTTACAATGGCAACTCTCGCCTCTTTTGCTGCAAGGTCCATGGATCGGATTATTTCTTCAAGCATTTCACTTTCAAATCCTTCACTTACGACGATGGCACATGTCAAAGCAACTGCTCTGGCCCCCATTACTGTAAGGTCGTTCACAGTTCCACAAACAGCCAATTTCCCAATATCTCCTCCTGGGAAGAACAATGGTTTTACAACATGGCTGTCAGTGGTAATGACAATTTCATAACTGGAATTAAAGTCTGCAGGTAAGGTAATGGTGGCACCATCATCAAGGTCATCAAGTCCGACCGTTCCTGCCGATCGGTTTGAAATGTTGTCTACTATCGACTTGCTGATCAATCCCTGCATGACTTGACCGCCGGCGCCGTGTTCCATTGTGATGATGTTTTTTTTTGTCATAATTCCTGCTTCGGTATGAAGTTTTAAATATAAGATGATATTTTCGAACACCACTGTTCGATACTTTCAGTATCGCGTATCGATGTCAACAGGATCGGGATGTTTGGATTCAGTTGTCTCACATCACGTTCCATTTTCTCGCAGTCTGCATAAACTGCTTCTGCAATGTCTGTTTTGTGGATCACTGCAACATCTGCGGATCTGAAGATCATTGGATGTTTGAGTACGATATCATCTCCTTCTGTAACGCTCACTATCACTATGCGTAGATGTTCTCCAAGTTTGTAATCTGTCGGACAGATGAGATTTCCTACATTTTCCATGAATAGGATGTCAATATCACGAAGGTTCATTGAGCTTAGGACATTTTCTATAAGGTTTGCATCAAGGTGACATTCACGTCCGGTATTCACAGGAATCGTTGTAATACCAAGCTTTGCAAATCTTGCGGCATCCATATCCGCTACTACATCGCCTGCAATTACTGCTATACGATAATGATCTCCAAGTATTTCTATTGCTTTTTCGATAAGGGTTGTCTTGCCTGACCCTATGGCACCCATTATATTGATAGCGAACACACCATTTTTGTCAAGAAGTTCCTTATTTTTCTCTGCAAGCATGTCGTTTGCTTTAAGCACGTCGTGACCTACATTTATTACATGCATTAACATCGTATCATCCTCTTAAAATATCATTGTTCAATATCAATACTCTGGATAATAAGTTCCCTGCCGCCGGATGCATGTAACATCTTCTCACATTTTGGGCAAGGCGTCTCAAAGAATGCTCTTATCCCATGGAATTCATCCGGCTCTTTGAGAAAATCCAAAATATTCCTCTTTTCTTTAGCTTCTCTTTTAGTTGCAGAATATATGACCTCGCCTTTTTCATAATATCCGCATTCACATTCCATATTCGGGAATATTGCTTGCAATACGATATCTGCATCCTTTGCAATGGTATCTGTCATCAGTGTTTTAAGACAGAACAATAACTGCTCCGGATTTATATGTGTCAGCTTTCCTACTCCAAGGGTTATAGCTCTGATTTCCTTTGCCTGGTTTGCCTCTGCTATGGACATGACATTTTTTACAACCTCGCAGGCAAGTGAATATTCGTGCATTTTCACACATTCCTGTACTGATACCAGTTGTAGCACATACCTTCCTGACTGACCATACAGGAACCTATTGGTGTCACAGGTGTACAATCTGTTCCAAAGAGTGGGCAATGATCGGGTTCTTCTTTGCCTTTCAAAATATCAGCACATCTGCATTTGTCAACATTGATACGTTCATACGATGTCTCTTTTTTGTAGGACCTGATCACATTTTCATGAACCAATACCGCATCATGATCTGCAAATTCATTCTTTAGCCTGAGTCCTGAGCTCTTAATGGTGCCAAGTCCTCGCCATTGTGCATCTACAACATCAAAGACACTTGCCATCATTTCCTGTGCTTTCATATTTCCTTTTCTTCTTACAACACTCGGATATGCATTTTCAACAATGGGTCTGCCTGAACGGCTCTGTTCCAGCAACATGAGGATGGATAGCAGCACGTCATTTGCTTCAAATCCGGCAGAAACGATTGGAAACCCCAGGTCTGCAAATTGCTGGTATGGTTGTATGCCTGTAATGGCACAAACATGCCCAGGAGCTATGAATGCATCTATGTTCGTTTCATCGAGTAGATTTAAAAGAGCTGGGGGGATCAGTCGGTGTGATGTGAGTAAACTGAAGTTCTTAGGGGGCTTGCGTAAAAGCGTGGCCGCATTGGTGGGTGCAGTAGTTTCAAATCCTATGGCAAAGAACACAACATCATGACTGGGATGTTCTTTTGCTATTGTAATTGCATCATCGATACTGTAGACCGTTCTTATATCGCATCCTTCTGATCGTGCTTCCATAAGATTCATTGAGCTTCCGGGAACGCGAAGCATATCTCCATAAGATGTTATTATTATGCCAGATCTTGCAAGTGCGATCGCAATGTCGATATCCTCAACTGGGGTAACACATACGGGGCAACCCGGACCGCTCAATATTTCTATTTCTTTTGGCAATACGTTCCGTAATCCATAGCGTGAGATCGTTCTTTCATGGGTGCCACAGATATGCATGATGCGGATGGGCCTTGAACGATCACAAATACTTTTTAGCAGCTTTGCCTCCATGGACATATTATTCATCATTCTCCAATTGTTCAA
>NZ_JAUVEY010000025.1:0-18078 GCF_030594565.1 Methanococcoides sp. | reverse complement strand
TAATGAAAAGTAATGAAAAATATTAAATCTAAAGCTATACATGTTCGTTCTATTATCGGTTCGAATTGCAATCTGGTCATTAATAGATGACCATGGAGATATCCCCCATGCCAATAATTACCTTACAATACGAGGATCTGGAATCACTCACTAAAGCAGACAAGGATACGATCATAGACCGCGTGCCAATGATAGGCGCGGATATCGAGCGTATTGAAAAGGAAGCCATCGACATCGAGTTCTTCCCTGACCGACCTGATCTTTACAGTGTCGAGGGAGTAGCAAGAGCAATGAGAGGTTTTATGAACATCGAGACCGGCCTTTGCCAATATGAAGTAACGCCATCTGGTGTCCATATAGAGCTCGAAGAAGGAATAAAGGATGTAAGACCTGTCATAGGATGCGCTATTGTAAGGGGTATTAATTTCACATCCAGCTCCATCAAGTCATTGATGGACCTGCAGGAAGACCTGCACTGGGGTCTTGGAAGGAACAGGAAGAAAGTGTCTATCGGGGTTCACGATATGACAAATCTCAAACCACCTTTCAAATATCAGGCGGTCAGCCCGGACTTCGAGTTCGTGCCTCTTGATTTTACTGAGCCAATGACAATGGATGAGATACTCGAAAAGCATCCAAAAGGTGTTCGCTTTGCAAACATCCTCGAAGGAATGGAGAAATATCCTTTGATAACTGATTCTGAAGGGAACGTCCTTTCATTCCCACCGATCATCAACGGAACTCTTACAAAGGTCGAGGAAAGCACTACAGACCTTTTCGTTGATGTCACAGGTCTTGGAGATGCAGTATATACCGCACTTAGTATCGTTGTGAGCGCGCTTGCCGAGAGGGGCGGAAAGATAGAGTCAGTAAAGGTAGTCTATCCTGACGGGACCGAGAAGGTCACACCGGACATGACACCAAGAGCTCTCAAAGTACCTCGCTCAGATATCGATTCACTGATCGGTATAGAACTTACAGATGATGAGATCGTAAATGAACTGAAGAGAATGAGGTTCGATGCAAACGTCCTTGAGGATGGAGAGATGTTCGAGATAAGTGTTCCAACCTACAGAGCTGATATCCTTCATAATTATGACATCGTCGAGGATATTGCCATTGGATACGGCTTTGATAAGATCAAAAGTGAATTCCCAAAAAGTGCGACCATTGGATGTGCACACCCGATCTCAATTACAAGAGGTATCATGCGTGAGATAATGGTGAGCCTTGGTTACTCCGAGGTCATGCCTTTCACCCTCACAAGCCAGAAGGTACATTTTGAATGGATGAACAGGGAAGAAACAGATGATGTGACCTTCGTACTTCATCCCATAAGCGAAGACCAGACAATGGTGCGCACCACCATATTGCCGAACCTTATCGAGATATTTTCCCTTAACCAGCACCATGAACTGCCACAGCGCCTCTTTGAAGTAGGCGAGGTAGTCGTTAATTCAAAGAACCGCCTGCACCTCGCAGCAGCCTCGATACATGCCCAGGCTAACTTCACAGAGATAAGGGAGGTCCTTGATGCAGTCATGAGGGAACGAGATATCGAATACGAGGTAATTGTATCAGATGACCCCGCATTTATCGAAGGCAGGCGCGCAGATATTCTTGTCAACGGCGAAAAGGTCGGAATGATGGGAGAGCTCTATCCTGAAGTTATTACAAACTTCGGCCTTGGACAACCCATCGTTGGATTTGAGATCGACCTTACAGAATGAACATTTGTAAATTCCCGGAAATATCCGGGAAAAATTCTTTTTTAATTGATAGTGCAAAAACTTTAAATTCTGATAAAAGAGATACGGGCCCGCCGCGATTCGAACGCGGGTCAATGGGTGTCTTCGCGGTATTTTACCACATCGAAGCCCATGAGGATGTCCTGGCTACCCTACGGGCCCTCTTTCAAAATTACGATGCTATCATTGTAATTGTTACTATTAAAGCTTTCCATCATCAAATCAGAATCATAGAACACATTATGCCATCATTAAAGAAGGGATAACTGTAGCATCATGGATATCAGTATCAACAGCAAACCAAATATTTTATTAAAGTAGGTCTCAAAAAAACCACGAAGGGATGAAACTCTAAGGTACATGAGATGAGAACCTAGCTGACCTCCGATAAAAGCCACGATCCCAAGGATCGCCAGTGTACGAAGTTCTATTTGAGCATTGCTTATGTGGGAAAGGAAACCGGAAAGGGAAGAGAACAACACCACCAAAGCAGATGTTGCAGGGGCACGTCTGACACCGAAACCCAGGAACACGAGTATCGGCACAAGGAAAATACCGCCACCTATCCCCAGCAATCCTGCAATGCCACCTATGAACATACCTGCTATTATTCCGATAGCGAAACGTTCCTTTATATCCATATTAGAAGCAGTATCATTCTCCCTGACATCTTTCGAGAGTATCATAAGTACACCGGCAGCAGCTACGACCACACTGAAAGTATGAAGGACGAACTCTTCCGGAACAGACGTGGAAACATACGCACCCAAAGGTGCAGCTATTGCAGAGGATAAGATGAACGGTGCTGCTGTTGGGAGGTCAACGGTCTTTTTCCGCAGGTAAGTAACGGACGCAGAAGCAGTTGTAACCACATTGAGCATGAGAGCCATTGCAATGGCAGTTATCAGATCGATTCCTAGCCAATAGAACAGTGGCACATAGATAACAGCACCACCCATTCCGAGAAATGAGAAGAGGATAGAAAGCAATAGCACCAATGCAACCAGAGTAAGAGGATCCATAATATCGTTTTTCCGGGAATATATCAATTCTTTGTCACGTATGCATTGTGGAACAGTTCCATCTGTTCCCTGCTACCTACCACTGCAACCACATCCCCAAGTTCAAGGACGAACAGATCATGCGGATCGATAGTAACTTCCTTATTGCGTTCAACGCCCAGTATCCTGCAACCGAACTTTTTGATAAGGTTCAGATCGACTATAGCTACATTGACCATCGAAGAACTTTCATGTAACTGGAACTTCTCGATCCCGATTCCCTCATAGAGAACAATATCTTCGAAAAGATGGTCACATTCGTATTTTGTACATGTAGAAGTTATCTTGGCAAGCATCTGTCCCGCAACAATAGAAAGAGAACCCACATAATCAGCACCTGCCTTGTATATCTTATCGATAGACCTTACAGAATTGGCACGCGAGAATATGAGGGAATCCGGTTTCATGCCACGTGAGATAAGGGTTGCAAAAATGACATCATTGTCATCGCTCAAAGTGATTATCAAAGTTGATGCTTTATCGATACCTGCTTTCTTAAGGACATCTTCATCCGTACCATTACCCACAACATAAGGGAAATCAGCATTTGATAAATTCTGCTCATTTATGTCAACGACCATAAAACTGAGCTGATGGTCTTGAAGCACCTCAACAATGCGTTTACCCACATCACCATAACCAAGTACTATCAAATGTTCATTCGTTATCATAGCAATGCCTTCACCCAGCTAAATTTTCAAGTTTTGCAAGTTGTTCCACTGTACCGGCTGCAAGGATGACAGTATTATTTTTAATTATGTCATTGCGATCAATATCGAATGTTAACTGACCGCCTTTACGCAGAGCTATGACCTTAGCACCAGTCCTATTTTCTATAGATGCCTGAAGAAGTGTCTTTCCAACAAGCGTACTTTTAGAATATATCGGAAGTTCTACAATTCGATAACCATCAAAGAACTCGGTTGCACCGGTAACCATTCCAAGGATCGGATCGACCGCCTTTTTTGCAATGAACCTGCCAAGTACGAGCTTTGGAGAAATTACCCTATCAGCACCTGCATATTTCAGGTACTTCACATTAGAAGCATCCTCAGCTACTGCGATCACCCGGACATCACTGAGCTTGCGTGCGGTCAGAGTAATATTTGCATTCTCCCTATCCGACATATTGGCAATGAGAAACCTTGCAGAATGAATATTCGCATTCTCAAGTGTGGTTTCATCGCTTGCCATACCATAAAGACATGGAATACGTTTTTTATTTATGGAACGAAGGACTTCCTCATCATCTGAGAGGATAACAAAGTCCAGCTCCTGCTCCTGAAACTCATCTATCAATGTCTCTACAAGCTGGTTATAGCCACAAACGATAATATGGTCGGACATCTTCTTAGGAACCCTTGCAGGTAAAGGAAGTTTCATTGTCTTCTCGAACCACGGAGTCACAACAAGGGTTATCAGAATACCAAAGAACATGGAAATACCAGACACCTGTACAATTATGGAAAATAACTTTCCGATGACCGACCTGAATACGATATCACCATAACCAACCGTTGTGATAGTTGAAACTACCCAATAGAAAGCATCGTGGAAGTTGGTGTGCTCGAACTGTTGCTCAAACTCCATTGTCTTAATAAAAATAAAAATATAGATAACAACGACAGCTATGGAGATACCAATATACCCTGCCATATGCGTACGTAAGAAATTAGGGTACTTCATCCAATTTACCTCTTATATCTATATTTTATCATTAATATTAGACCTATGCAAATGTATTGTACATTTAGAATCCGTGTACAATATAAGGACCGAATATCATAAAGAGGAACGATGCCAATATCAGCATTGTAAAGGATGCTGCAATGGCTGTGGACACTTCTTTTGCCTTCGTTTCATCAGAAATGAACTTACTGACCAAAGCGTGCAGATAGTCCCTGAACACATGACCACCATCAAGTGGTACTGCCGGCAGACAATTGAAGAGGCCCGCATAAAAATTGAGCCATCCCACCCACAGCAATGTGTTCGCGATCCAGAATATGCCTACTCCTAATGGCTCGCCCCATCCTATCGGAGAATAGAACTGTGCAAGCTGACCACTAAATCCCGGGAAACCTTCCCCTGCAAATCCAAATATCGGAAGACCCAGAATAATTATCCAGCCCATATATCCGCCAAGCATCGAAGGGATAGCTTTCAGAGCTTCAAGGTAGTCCTTTGCAGGGAATTCGCCTATGGATATACCAAGAGGTACAATTTCAAGACCATTTGAACCGTAATAGATACCAAGGAATCCTTTTTCGGAATCACCATCTTGACCAGAAGCCAATTCAATATCAAATATTTCTGAAGAGACGTTCTCTTCTGTAGTCTTATCCGCTCTCACTGTTACCACGGAGATGATCTGACCGGCCTTAGTGGAATTCATAAAGGTAACAAAATCTTCCGACGAACCAATTGGAGTATCATCGATCTTTATTATAAGCATACCGCTTTCAAGTCCCATTGCTTCAGCCGGAGATTCCGCAACGATACTATTGACATATGTGCCCTTTATGCCATCATCCGTATCATTTACTACCTCAATATCATAGACCAACAGGTTCTGATCTTTTGAAGCATGCAACTGAACAACGGTTCCTGCTTCTATATTGTTCATATAAAGAATGATGTCATTGGCCTTCTGTATAGAAGTGTCATCGATCTGTGTTATGACCATCCCGTTCTCAAGCCCTGCAATATCAGCTGACGAACCTGAGGTCACATTAATGATCATAGTATCGCTCATCGGTGCGATGGCACCAAGGACCGGACCGAATAGAAGGAAGAATGCAATAGCGGCAACAACGAAATTTGACATTACTCCGGCAGCGAGTATCCTTGCTCTCTGCTCCCTTGAAACGATTTTTATAGGCACAACTTCTTTCTCGGTACCCAGAATACGCCTTTCGATAGGACCATCAGTAGTATCAGCACCTAAGCCTTCTGCAGTTTCCTTTTTAACCCCGAAGAGTTCCTCTTCATCAGGCTCGGCAAAAGCACCTATAGGAACGATAGCAAGGAGAATCCCCATGGATTTGACCCTGATGCCCTCGACCCTACAGAGAATAGCATGCGAGAACTCATGGACTACAAGAGTAACAAGCAAAGCTATAGCACCCCACGTCAGGGGTATGAACTCATTGACACCTGGTATCAGAAAAATATTCCTTGCCTCATTGAACTTCCCAGGTTCCGGCAATGTGTTCTCGCCTATAGAGGTTAACATTGCAATGTCTGAAAGTATGATTATGAAGAACATGGCGAACATGCCAACGAACATAAGGACAATGCCTATGTTTGCAAAGGTTCTCCAACTTCTCTTCGGGCGTGCAAGAATATCCAACAAGGCTTGACCTCTTACCGTCCTGATCATAAGGACAGGACCATAGGTAGATATGTTGTATCGCTCGAGTATTCCTTTCTTGTCAAGTATCGATATAATTGCCCAATATACAAGGAAAAGGGCAAACAAGGTGGTAGTGCTGACCAAATGAACTCTCCTTTGTTAGTGGTACTGGATAAAATCAAGTTTTTAATTTATGTATTATTATCATCTGTACAGTCATCTGTTTCTATAAAAGATATTTCATAAGGATACAGAAGGAACAGTATCAGAACATATCAGAGAAGGAACCAAACTGCTGTGCAAAATTAAGCTGATCGACCTCTTCCCAGTCTTCAACTATTTTTCCATTTTCTATGCGACTGATCGTTATTCCTGTATAATGCACAGGTTTTTTTGTAGGTACGACTCCCTGAAACTTACCAAGATGGGTGCCACTTGCACTCCAGCGTGTCACTACCTTGTCGCCTTCTGCAATGACATCATATACCTCGAACAGAAGGTTTGGAAGGGCATAATGGATAGCTCCCATGAACTCGATCAATCCTTCAAGGTCAAGGGTAGAACCCCCGAAATGCATCTGATAATCATGACTACACTTCTTGGTCAGCATTTCCGGATGCCAGCCGCGACTGGCGACACTCAGAACAAGCTCTTTGTTACTCTCATTGTCACTGCATGAACCAGAAGATAGATTACTATCAGATCGAACGGTTGTCATCAGGATAATATAATTACTTACTCACTAATAAATATAATTCCAAAAATAGCAGAATGTTTGTAATGATAAGATCAGCATTCAATAAATATTAATAAATTCATAATTAGAACATACCATAAGCACATCAAAAAACCTCAATGAACGCATCTAATAATTACAAATTAAAATAATCACAATAGATAGGTTTATAACAAATACTACTATTACTGGTACTGTATTTCTCAAATGCGGGAGTAACCAAGTGGCCAACGGTGGCAGACTCAAGATCTGCTCGTGTAGACGTTCGGGGGTTCGAATCCCTTCTCCCGCACCATTTTAATTAGTAAGATAATCTTTTTTGACAGGCATAATAACAAGCATGGTGACAGACATGGTGACATACAAAAATGTAGTTGAGGCCACTGTAGATATAATCAGAGAGGCAGAGACACAACTCCCTGATGATGTTATAGACGCACTTAAAAGCGCAAGACAAAATGAGTCAAGTGACGTTGCAATATCACAGATCGATGCGATACTGAAGAACATTGAAATCGCAAGCAACAACAATATACCTCTTTGCCAGGACACAGGCATTCTTATCTTTTATGTAGAAATCGGAAGGGAACTGAAGCTTGATATTGACCTTAAAGGAGCTATCCTTGAAGCCTCCAGGATAGCCACACAGGAAGTTCCCCTCAGGCCAAATGCAGTACACCCCATAACAAGAAGCAATAGTAACGATAACACAGGAGACGGCCTCCCTGATATTAAATATGACTTTGTCGAAGGCGATCAGCTAAAGATAACGGTCGCACCAAAAGGTGCAGGCTCGGAGAACATGAGTGCCCTTAAGATGATGAATCCCACAGAACTGAAAGATATAAGAAAATTCATCCTTGAGACCGTTCTCAATGCTGGCGGAAGACCCTGCCCCCCAATAATCGTAGGAGTTGGTATCGGCGGATCCTTTGATAAAGCCGCCCGTCTTGCAAAAGCTGCCCTCTTGCGCAAGGTAACGGACATGAACGATGAGGAAAAGGGCATCCTCAAAGACATAAATTCCCTTGGCATCGGACCCATGGGACTTGGAGGAGATACCACAGCCCTTGCTGTCCATCTTGCCACATCCTACTGCCACACTGCCTCGCTTCCGGTAGCCATTAATATCCAGTGCTGGGCAAACAGACACGCATCCGTTGTTCTCGGAGGTGACGAATAATGGAATATCACCTTAGCACACCCCTGAAAAAAGAAGATATCGAAGGGCTCAACGCCGGCGACATTGTCTATATCTCCGGAACAGTACTGACGGCCCGTGATGAAGCGCATGCAAGGATCCTCGAACTAAAAGAAGAAGGTAAAGAACTTCCATTCAGCCTTGAAGGCGCAGCCATTTACCATTGTGGTCCACTTATGCAACAGACAGATGGAACATGGAGAGTCGTTGCAGCAGGCCCTACGACAAGTGACAGAATGTCAAAGATGACACCTGCCCTTCTTGAGAACTTCAATGTTCGCGTCCTTATTGGAAAAGGCGGAATGAACAATGTGGCTGATGCCATGAAAGAAAAATGCGTATATCTTGCCTATACCGGTGGATGTGCTGCCCTTGCATCAGGATCCATAAAGAACGTACCTGCAGTACACTGGCTCGACCTTGGAATGCCGGAAGCCGTGTGGGAACTTGAAGTTAATGAATTCGGACCTCTTATAGTAGGAATAGACACAAAAGGAGAAGACCTTTTCACATCGATAAAAGAAAAGGCAAGAAGCTCATTTTTAAAACTTTGAGCTTCTGATATTTTTTTTAATTCATTTATTTGACTGGCCATTCATTCATTTATTCATTCGTTCAACCGATAGCTCAACTATTCGATAGGCCAACATTCATAGTCCAGTCATAGTTTAAAGCACTATGAATGAAAGCCATGCAATTAACGTCAGGGCGAAAGAGTGTTTCAGCCCGGCACTCAACTTCCCTTCCCCCATCTGCCCTGCAACAAGGCCACTCATGTAACCCTGGATGAGGGTGGCATGGAAAAGTATGCGTACAAAATTATCAGCATCGAAACTACCTATGAAAGAACCACCGGCAGGTGCAGAAGATGAAGCTACACTTGCCATGTGCATAGTAGGAACGAACTTTGTAGCCAGCATCAATATCACAAAAATGAATACAAAGAATGACATGTAACTGATCACAACATAAACAGCCATGTTACCACGGCGCTCCCGTTCAAGGGTCTTGATCTCACTTGCATCCCTTGCAGCAGCCTCGAGGACAAAAGAAACACGACCTCCTGCACGATTTGCCTGAGTGATAAGTGCTACTGACCGAGTAATAAGGCTAGTGTTCATCCTTTTTCCGAAATTCTCAAGCGTATCCTCAAAAGAGATACCCCATGAAAGAGAAGCATCCATCTTACGGATCTCCGCAGTCATTTCACCGTATTCACCTTTTGCAACAGTTCCTACAGCAGACGGAAGGGTGAGACCTGCTCTGCTCATCTCTGCAATATCACGAAGAAAATTTGGAAGATATTCCTCTACCTTGTTGATGTAACTTGCTTTACGATAGTATGTCAATGCAGGAGGGAGCATAAATATCCAGCTTGAAATAATTAGAACATTATCAATGCCAGGTGTACCCCAGGTCAAGTACAAACCAGCGATCATGAATATAATTGCTGCCGGTCCACTGAAGATCATGGCATAATAAGGATATGTTGAAAAGGAACCTTTGGGATTCCTCATGAAATCTCTTAAACGATCATCTTTCTTGACATCATCAAGCTTCATTAGGATGACCTGTTCTTCATAGGCACTGAGCTGATCCTCATCAAGTTCATCAATTTCAACAATATTTTTTCCGGTCTTTTTATTGAACTTCATGATCATTCCTCCGGAGTTATTAAACTTATTATCACGAGAAACATCGCACTTCCAACTGGGATCAGGCCATAAACAAGAATGTATAGGAACATATCATCTGCACCACCCATGAGTGATACGATAGCTATTGTGATAATAAGGAACAAAGGACCAGCCACAAATGCAGTAACATATGTCTCACCAAGAAGACCGAGAGTTTCCAGAAACTCTTTCTGTCTCTGCCTGTTATCAATGATATACTGTTCAGCCTTTATCTTGAAATATGGCTCAAGCTCACCACCAGAAGTTACAACGGTGATAGCACCCTGAAGGAATTCCTGTAACATCGGAGATGGTGTTGCAGATGCAAGGTTCTTCATTGCAGACACAAGGTTACTGCCAAGAACTTCCAGATCACGTACGAGATATTTTGATTCAACACACATCTCACCATAGATCTCATTGTTTGAAAGAGCACGGAAAAGATCGACCGGAAGAACTCCTGCACCAGACATTGCAGACATATAGTTGATAGCATAAGGCAACATATGTTCGATCTTACGTTTTCTATCACCTGCGATCATAGCGGGATAATATTTCAGGAATGAATAAACACTGCCAAAACATAAAGCTGCAAAAGTAAGACCCCCAAAGACCGCTACCAGTATAGGCTGGTAAGGACGATAAGCAGCAGTCCATGCTGGAAAACCAAACCTATTTGCCTCTATCACTGGCACACCAACAAGTGCTATAACAGAAAAAAATAGGAGAAGTATACCTAATGTAGCGAGAATAGATATCAGGAGGACACCAGAAAGATATCTATCATACCCCAGATTCATCCTTGACCTGAGAAGATTTTGTCTTAAGGTAAAATACTTTGAACGTTTGTCCACATAGTATTTACCAAAAAGTGCAAAAGCTATATTGAGATATTTATCCATTCAGATCCTGCCTTACAACTTTCATTAATGTTTCAGGCTCACGCCTGTGCGCAACCACTATCTTGGAGAAATCCCTGAAGTATGTGATATTCTTCAAGCGTGTCCATTCGATAACGTCTTGCCGCTGCTGTAATTCTTCCTTGACCCTAGCATCATCCCAGCCTCTTGATTCCATTAGATCATCAAGGATGTAGGAACGACCGGAATATTGGAACAAGTCTTTTGCTGCATTCCATACAAATACCTCGTTAGTCAGAAGTTCACCAGACCTTGGATCAACCCCTATGACCTCGGTAAGTGATTTACATCTCCTTACCCTCTCATCCCCAATTTTCACCTGTGCCTGAATTGCTACAATATCAAGGGCTTGGATCATGATCCTGGGCACATTGATGGGGGGATTCTCAAGCCTGTGTACGATCGATGATACGGAATCTGCATGCATAGTGGAAAATGTTGTGTGCCCTGTGGACATTGCCTGGAAAAGCACATATGCTTCGGCACCCCTAACTTCACCCACGAGGATAAATTCCGGACGCTGACGAAGTGCAGCCTTCAAAAGTTCATACATCTCAATGGAACCTTTATTTTCACCTCCAAAAGCATCACGCGTAACACCAGGTATCCAATTAGGGTGAGCAAGGTTCAATTCTCTTGTATCTTCAATTGAAACAATTTTCATTTCAGGCTGAATAAAAGTGGAAACAGCATTCATCGCAGTGGTCTTGCCTGAAGCAGTGCCGCCTGCGAAAATAAGACTCCTACTTGAATCAACAGCAAGCCAGAGATATGCCAGCATTGCAGTAGAAAATGTATGATATCCCACAAGATCAGCAGGCATAATTGGATTCTCATTGAATCTACGAATAGTAAAAGTACTTCCCCTTGTGGTGATCTCCCTTCCAAGAGTCATCTGTATACGGGAACCATCAGGCAATGTTGCATCCAAGATTGGATTCGCAATGGAAATATGTTTGCCACAAATTTGAGCTAGCCTTATGATAAAAGCATTTAATCCATCTTCATCATCGAAAATTATATTGGAAGGTATGGATTCATACTTTTTATGATAAACATAGACAGGAGTGTTCGGACCATCACCTGAAATATCCTCGATCTCCAGATCACGCATAATGGCATCTACTTCACCATAGCCAAGATAATCACGAATAATGTAATAATTGATCTTCTCACGAGTTATGGTGGTGAGTCTGATCCTGTAATCGATCAGGAAAGAATTAACATTTGACCTCAGATACTCTTCGGAATCAAGTCTGTTCATACTTTTCAGATGAGCATCCATAACTTCGCCAAGACGTTCTTTTACCATCTTGAAAAGCCTTGTTTCCTCTTTGGAAAGTTCAGGTTCAAGTACCTGGTATAGGTATTCATGAATTTCAGGATTATAAGCTACTCTAATGTAAGAATATGGTGGATTCACATTATAGAATTCCATTTCATTATAAGCAGAATCTGCTGGAAGGGTTATTTCTACAAGAGGACCGTGTTTTGCGAGATCATAATCTTCCAGTTCAAAAGCTTTTGCGCTAATCATATTCAAGAACTTCTTGAAAAACGAATCCGGTTTTATCTCAAGTGGGATAACCTCTGGAATGCTTTTCTCTGAACCAAGTTCTTTCAGGGTCTTTTCCCATACCAAACTAACCGCATCCGGCAATTCAGAGCTGTCGTCAACATTTTCATCGGCAAATTCAAGCAATTCCTCAATATCGCTCTCCAACTCTTCTTTAGAAAGAAGCTCGGCCTGAGAATCATCTTCAACAATCTCTACAATATTTGACAATTGATCTTCCGAGGATTTACTCGTACCCACTTCCCCTAAAGATGAACTTGATGACAAGTCATCCTCTACCACATCTATTGTATTCATTGTAATATTCTCCGCAGACATATTTTCGTCTTTTTTGCATCGAACCCATTATCAGAACTTTCTATCATTCTACCAAACCTTTTGTGATCGATATTCTTTGATGGAACGAAATAGAGGCGCTACCCTCAGATATGTCTTCATTATTGTGCAGATTGTGTACATTCTATTACTGCAAGTTGCACAGCATTATCATCATTATAATTATTATAGTAGCGTTTTATAAAAGATTATTGGTTATACAATAGGTAAAACTAGCATCAGCACAACCCAGAAAGGTCAGCCAATGTAAACCTATATATCCAGAAAAATGAAATTACTAAAGAGATAAAGGTGAGACAATGCAACTAAAAGTACAACCCATTGATATCAAAGTAGGCAAATATAAAGTGATCCTAAACACGATTGATGCTAAGGAGCTAGGTGTCAATGAAGGAGATAGGGTACGTATAAGGAACCACGAGACCCTTACAGCCATCGTGGATTTTACCGAAGATATGATATCCCCCGGCATGATAGGGCTATACCATGAAGTAAAAGAGGCACTGAATAAGGAATGGACTGAGACGGTCGAGATATTCCCTGCTGAAAAACCAAAGTCCACATACATTATTAGAAAGACAATGGATGGACAGAAGCTCTCAAAGGAAGAGATAGACATACTTGTGAAGGATATCGTTGAAGAGAACCTTGCCGAGATAGAAATTGCTGCATTCCTCACTGCCACATATATAAACGACATGACCGATGATGAAACCGAATGGCTTACCCGTGCCATGATAGATTCTGGAGACACACTGGATTTCGAGACCCATCCAATAATGGATAAACACTCCATCGGAGGAGTTCCCGGAAATAAGATCTCATTGCTAATCGTTCCCATAGTAGCTGCAAACGGATTACTTATACCAAAGACCAGTTCAAGGGCCATCACTGGTGCAGGAGGGACCGCAGATCTGATGGAGATACTTGCACCTGTTGAGTTCGATGCTGCTGAAATTAAGAGGATGACCGAAGAGGTCGGTGGCGTACTTGTCTGGGGCGGTGCTACCAATATTGCACCTGCTGATGATAAGCTCATAAAGATCGAATACCCACTTTCAATTGACCCGCATTGCCAGATGCTTGCATCCATCATGGCAAAGAAAGGTGCCATTGGTGCAGACCATGTCGTAATGGACATACCCACAGGACCCGGTACGAAGATAAAGAACGTACAGGAAGGAAGAAAGCTCGCAAGAGACCTGATCAATCTTGGTGACAGGCTCGGCATGGATGTGGATTGTGCCCTGACCTATGGTGCCTCCCCCGTGGGACGCACTATCGGACCTGCACTTGAAGTAATCGAGGCATTGAAGGTCCTTGAGAGCTTTGAGGGACCGAACAGTCTGATAGAGAAGAGTGCATCACTTGCTGGAATGCTTCTTGAGATGGGAAATGTGGCTGGCAAAGACCAGGGATATGACCTTGCCATTGAGACCCTCAAGAACGGAAAGGCACTGGCGAAGTTCAAAGAGATCATCAAGATACAGGGTGGAAATCCTGATGTGACCCACAAGGACATTTCCGTGGGAGAGTTCACTGAAGATATCATTGCCCCTAATAACGGATATATACTTGAGATGGATAACAAACGCCTTGTTCAGATCGCAAGGCTTGCAGGAGCACCTAACGATAAAGGTGCAGGATTGCTTTTGCATAAGAAACATGGAGAACCTTTGAAAGAAGGAGAAACTATGATGACCATTTATGCAGAGAAGAAATCAAAACTTGAAAACTCGGTTAAGAGCGCTAAGGAACGAACACCTTTCATCGTAGAGGGAATGATGCTGGAGCGCATCCAGAGTTTCAAGGAGATCTAATTACAATGCAAAAGATTGTGATCCTCCGACTCGGACATCGTCCAGAGAGGGATAAAAGGATAACCACCCATGTAGGCCTTACAGCCCGGGCCCTCGGTGCTGAAGGCATGCTCTTGGCATCCAATGATAAAGGAATAAAGAATGCCATCGAAGATGTAGCCGAGCGCTGGGGTGGCGATTTCTATGTTGAAAATGATGTCAACTGGAAGAGCGAGATCGAAAAATGGAAAGAGGAAGGCGGTAAAGTATGCCACCTTTCCATGTACGGGATAAATCTTCCTGATGCTGCCGGAGAGATCAAGTTGTGCGATAAGCTCATGATAGTGGTCGGTGCTGAAAAGGTACCCACGGAGATATATAACCTGGCCGACTGGAATGTTGCCATTGGGAATCAGCCACATTCCGAAGTTGCCGCTGTCGCCCTCACAATGGACAGGATAGCACAGGAAGAGCCGCTCAAACGTGAATTCGGAAATGCGGAACTCACTATCGTTCCAATGGAACGCGGGAAACGAGTTATTAACAATGTGAAAGAAGAGTGAGACCAGCATGGTCCACTCTTTTTGATATTTCGAGTTCAAAAGGGCTGCTGGCATTCATTCAATATTTTGTATTCAGACTTCCTTTTTTACTTTACTTTACTTTACTTTTTCATTGCACTCATCGTCATCTTCTTCAGAAGAAGCGACCGCAACTCCCCTATTGACCGGTGGTTTATCGAACTTCCCATAGCCACGGTGTTTTTTGCAGCCAGGTGCTTTTGACTGCTCTATCATCAGTTCATCCAGTTCTTCGTCTGAAAGTTCTTCATGTTCTTTTTCTGCCATCATCTCACCTTGAGGAAAGGATCGTTCGCAATGAATTCAACATCGATCTTTAATAAGTCCTTCAAACGTTCACAGAGAGTTTCCATTGCAGGGTTCTCTGTTGCATAATGGGTAGCATCCACAAGGAGCAGGTCATCATAGCTGCGGAGAACATCGTGTTTCAGTTCAGCAGAAACATAGGCATCCACATCGTTGTCCCTTGCGATATCGAGATAGTCGTCCTTGAAACCACTGCCACCAAAGACCATTACTTTTTTAATGGTATCCTTTTCCCCAACATACTGAAGATGAGTGTTCAGACTTTTTGCCACATGGTCGATGAACACATCCAGAGGACATTCGTCAATAGTACCTATACGCCCCATGCCCACCTCATATACGTCGTTAAGACCCAGACGTTGAGCGAGCACATCGTTCACACCACCCTTTGCACTGTCATAGTTCGTATGCATCGAATAAAGGGATATTTCATGCTCAAGTGCAATTTTTAGCAGGCCAGCAAGCTCTTTTGAGATAAGGTTCACAGAATGGAATATCAATGTGTGATGGGTGATGAGCAGGTCTGCGCCTATCTGTGCTACACGTTCCAGGACATATTCGGTAGGGTCAAGTGCAACTGCTATTCTTTTGATATCGTTGTCGAGGTCAAGTGTGAGACCTATTCGCCCAATATCAAAATCCTCTGCAAGTTCAGGAGAGGCGATCTCCTCAAGTGTTTCGACTACTTTTGATAACTCCATGCTATATCAATAAAATTCTTGGAAATATCAAGTTATCGGAAAAACAAGAGTAAGTAAGGTTAAAACATGTTAATTTTAAAATGATAAAACAATAAGATCCTGATCAAATCGATACATTTATAACCGATATGTTCATTCATACATAACGCTTGCTTAGACTATGTTAAATTCGAATGTATGACCGCTAAATAGTGCAAACCGGCATATTGGGATAGCTGAATTCCACTAAGCTCTCCATTAGTAATGCCACTTGTCCGTTCATCTACTCCGTAAGAACAGCAGCATTTATTGACCACAGTGGTCATACGATCGTATTTTTTAACAAATATGATATTAAATCTAAATTATGAAACAATAGGTGAAACCATGATTGAAGAATTCGAACATTATCTGCTTGAGGATTGCCCCTACGGAGATGAGACCACAGAACTGCTCGGTATCGAAGGAGAAGGAAGTCTGACGATCAGGTCAAGAGACCCCGGTATTGCCTCCTGTGCAGACGATCTGGCAGAATTCTATGAGAAGAAAGGCTTGAAAGTGAACATGCATCTCGAAAACGGAAAAGAGTTTGTAGAGAATGCTGTGCTTTTCGAAGCGGAAGGCGACCTGTGTAAGCTTTTCAAGTTCTGGAGGATCTCACAGACATTTCTTTCAATGACCTGCGCCATTGCGACAAAGACAAAGAGAATGGTGGACAGTGCAAGAGAAGTGAATCCTGATATAATGATAGCCACAAGCAGGAAGACACATCCCGGATTTCGCAAATACGAATTAAGGTCCGTACATGTCGGTGGCGGTGACCATCATCGAAATTCCCTTAGTGATTCCATACTGATAACACAGAACCATTTCAATGTGGTCGGTTCTTTTGAAAAGCTCAGGGCCATGAGGAAGATAGAGATAGAACCACGCACAAAGGAAGAAGTTTTCCAGTACGCCCCCATAGCAGATATCCTGCTACTCGACCACTACAGCCCTGAAGAGCTAAAAGAAGTGGCACCAAAACTTAGAAAGATAAATCCAAAGCTCGAGCTTGCTGTCGGCGGTGTTTCATTTGAAGAAATCCCGAAATATGCAGCTTCAGTGGATTTTGTCGTGACCACAGCCCCATTTTATGCAAGCCCTTTTGACCTTACGACTAACATAGAGAGATTGTGAACGGCGGGTTTCCAGATCCCAATATTGCCGGTCAGCAAGAAGAATAGCAGGACCTCAACAATTAAAGGACCTGAAGAATATCAATTTTTCATAGAAAAATGAAATAGTTAGATTTCTCTGTTGAACCCTGAAACCCCATAAACTGTTGATAATAATTGTACTTACCATTTTCACATATGCATTCTGCCAGCAAAATAAGTAAATAATAAGTAATCACAAAATTAGTGTAAGACAATTGGGGGCATTAAATGTCTGAACATGAAGAACTTGAACACAAAGAGTTACTGGATAGTATGAGCGATAAACTTGGTTTCACTCCTCGCATCCTTGAAACCGTTGGGGACCTTGACCCGGATTTTTTAAAGAAATATAACCGTTGCAACCATAAACTGTTGTCCGATGGTACTCTGCCAGCAAAGATGAAAATACTGATGGCTCTGGCAGTGGTTGCATCCAAACAGTGCGATAGGTGTACTATTGTGCAAATGCAAAGTGCGCTCAAGAACGGTGCTACCAAGGAAGAGATCATGGAAACCATGGAGGTCATCTACATCACATCTGGAGCTCCAGCTGTCGCATCCTGCAGGGAAGCTTTGAAACAACTAAAATAAAGACGGGATTATTTTTAGATAAAAATCAATTGGGGAAAAATATGCCACCACATAGTGGTACATTAGATTGACCTGCTATAAATACTGCAAGTATTTTTATGCAGTTCTTCATTTTAAAGGTGTAGCATATCCACCAGAGGATGCACTACACCCCTTGATTGATATTTTCTTATATGATTCTTTACTTGTGGACCAGACAAACTATGGAATGAGGTGTGACTATTGGAATCTGAAAATGAGTATCGCATGATCTTTGAAAGTTCTCCATTGGGTATCATTTACTTCGATGAGAATGGGATGATCACCTTCTGCA
>NZ_JAUVEY010000132.1:0-6004 GCF_030594565.1 Methanococcoides sp. | reverse complement strand
GTTTACGTGTTCCACAACAACGGATTGGAGCTTTGTCGCATCTCAAAAGAGGAATGAGATCACTCATTCCAGCTACCACTGAGCTTACCATCCCTTGCCATTTTACCCAGCACCCGATTAACAGGATCACTGATAGGTGAGGGAACGATGTTCTCGTAAGGTGTTGAAGGTAAAGGGGAAAGGTAATGGGCTCGCACTTTTCCACCTTTTTTGCAGATCCATTTTATCTGGTCAACTGTTCTTTGCTGGTCTTCTTCGGACTCATTGGGAAAACCGAAGATAAAGTCCACTACCGGTATGATCTCATGCTCAAAGCACCGTTCAACAGCGATATTGACATCTTCGGACGTGTGTCCCCTTAACATCTCTTTCAATATACTGTCACTTCCGGATTGGGCACCCAGACTTATCGTTCTGTTGCTGCAGTACTTATCGATGAGGTCCAGCCCTTCGTGGGTGACAAATTCAGGACGTATCTCGGAAGGAAAAGTGCCAAAAAAGATATTCTTGCCTTCAATGGAACTCAACTTTGAAAGCAGAGCTTCGACCTTGTCGAACCTTGGCTGAATACCATTGCCACCATAAGCAAATGCGTTTGAGGAAGTAAAGCGCAGGTCGTTGTAATATTTAGCGAAACTGACAATGGAATCGATGCTTCGATGTCGCATCTCATGCCCAAATATGCGGGGCGTCTGACAGTATTTGCAATTCCACGGACAACCCCTGCTTATCTCAATGGGTGAGCGAAGAGCTTTTGGATCGAAACAAGGATGATCATCAAGGTCCACATGGTCACGCTTTTCCGTAAGCACGACCTTCCCATCGCATTTGTATCCGATCCCCTTGACCTTTGAAACATCTCCGCCTTCAAGGAGCGTATTTACAAGATGAGGAAGGGTCTCTTCACCTTCCCCTATAACGACAAGATCGAAGTGCTCAAGAGTATCCCCAACAGAGCCTGAAGGATGCGGACCACCTGCTATACAGATAGTATCGGATGTGCGGGAATCGACCTCTGCAAACACATTTTCTTTTTGTTTGGTGGCAAAGCTATAGATCATGATGCCCTCATGGATCTCTTTTACGAGCTTGCCTTCGGGAAGAAGGGGGAGAAGGGCTGCAAGGCTGTAAGTGTTCTTCTGCATCAACCTGAAACATACATCCATTTTTTCAACCTCAAGTAATTACCAGTGTAAAAGGCACCAGAGTAAAACATAGCAAACCAAGTATGAAAGTTCCGATCCCCAATGCCATTCTCCTGTTGTCAAGCTTAATATCATCATTCAAGGTCCTTGGATGACCTGCCAGTGCAAAGAGCAGAAGGAAGATGGACCAGAACATCCATATACCGCCATTTTGCTGAAGCACGAAGATGACATAAAGACCGAGGCATCCCAAAATGAAGGGCATTGCCATAGAAACATGCTTTGCACGTTCCCCGAGCATTGCACGAACGATATGACCGCCATCTAGCTGACCCGAGGGTAGCAGGTTCAACACGGTCACCAACATACCGACCCAGCCTGCAAAGGCCACGGGATGCATGGTCTCGACAGTATTGCCGGATATCGTATTTATAGCCTGGAACAGAAGGGGGACCTGTATATCGAGCACCATATTACCGGGTGTGATTATGTATTCCACAGGCGGTAATGAAAGACCGATGAAAGTCACGATAACAGATGCCACAATACCCACAAGTGGACCTGCAACTGCCACATCGAACAATGCTTTCCTGTCAGGTATGATACCCCTGTGTTTAATAACAGCACCCATTGTGCCAATGATCGTGGGGAAAGGAATGAAATATGGCAATGATGTTCGCATACCGTGCATCTTCGCAGCCATGTAGTGACCCATTTCATGAGAGCCGAGAACGAACATTATCGCAAGTGTAAAGGGAAGCCCTTTGGTGAACTGAGAAGGTTCGCTGAAAATATCCACCCCGAACATCGTAGCACCTGCGAACATGGTGGTAAATACCGTTGCTACAGCGAGCAGGACATTGATCCATATACGTTCAGGGACCTCTTGTATCGGAGAAACGACCAATACATCTTCCCCGAGTTCCTTGGTAAAGGAGAGTTGATAGCCCTTGGCTGTTAACTTTGGCCAGAGATATTGATGTACCATCTTGGGGTCGATTTGGGGAACTCCGTAAAAATGAATCGCGCTGTCAGCATAACCCACTTCATAGGCCTTGAAAAATGGATGAATGTCATCATAGAGGCCCATGATCATGGCCTCTATTTCTGCATCCTCTGGAGCTTTAGTTCTTGAAGACATTAACTTTATTGTTTCCCACGTCTGAATTTACCTGTCCATCAGTTCAACGAAACCGCCGGTACTATCGACCTTCACACGATCCCCATTCTTAAAAATGGTGAAAGGGTCCTTGTCAAGCCTGTCCACGAGAGGGATATCAGAGATTATAGCTCCCACTGCCACTATCGGTTCAGAATCGATGTTTATCATTGCAGCAGGGGATACGTTGTTCTTTTTCAACTGGTATATCACGTAAGAACCCACGGTAGAGCCTTTGCCATGCGGGAAAACAAGTATTTTGTCCTTGATACATTCTCCATAAATAGCATGACCGGGATCAACAACTACTCCTGTTTTCGGGTCAACGTTACCTAAGAACGAGAGGGCATCCTCCGATAGAAGCACCTCACCTTCCGCAACCCCCCTTGCAATGGTCCTGCATTCGATCTTAATTGTCACCACCTGCCCTTTTGATACATGTTTCCAGACTTCCGATCTTCGCAGGGACCTTGCACATTCCCGGAACGTAAGCCAGTGCTTTGCCTGAATTGACCATCATGCAATTGTGGCCTTCCGTTGCAGGGGAGACGACCATACAGGTATCACACAACACCTTTGAGCCACTCTCTTCTATCCTTTTCACAACATCAGGATATCTTTGGGCAACTTCCCTTGAAGTGCATACCCAGAGTTCCTTTTCTATCTTTTTGCCTTCCAGCAGATCGGCGATCTTGTTCAATTCCTCAGGAGAACAGTGCGGACAGCCGACCGCTACGATGTCGCATTCCAGATCATCCTCACTACCAATGATGGTCTCATAGACCTCATCAAGCTGACTTCTCTGGATAGTGATGGTCTCATCGGGTTTATCAAAATTGACCTGCTTCGCCTCAGGCGTGACACCCTCTACGTGATACAATGCAACTGCGCCGGATGCCGCCATTGCAGCACCCAATCCTTTCAGTTCATCTGAGGTAGGTGTCGAGGCCAGATGGAACATCGGTACGCGATTACCAATTTCCTTACCTGCGATATAACCAAGGGCACCATAATCAGAACCTGAGAGCTCATGGTCCACTACCACGGAGACCGTAGGAACACGGTTCTCATCAAGATGGTAACCATAGTTCGCTGTTTTCCCGACCAGTGCAGCAGATAATGCGGATGGACCGCCTTCACGATTGGTGCGTGCACCTATCACCGAATTCGCATAAGAGACAGCTGAAGACTCGCTCCATGCAAGATGGTCCCCACAGGTCGCCGAGAAGCCTTCGAGATAGTAGGGAGTGCAAGTGCACTTTGAACTTATCCCGAGCTTTTCGTAAGCAGCTATTATCTCCAACTGTTTTTCCGCAAATTCCGGCTCTATGCCCATCTCTTTCCACCGGAGCATATCCATGCCTGCGGGATTCAATATTGAAGGGACCTTTACCGTACCTTCGAGATCGGATATCCATTCAAGTCCGGCATCTCCTATCGTCTTGTAGGACACGCCTGCTATCTGGGCGCTCTTGACAGGGATCAGACCATCCGCACCATAGATATCTCCAAGTGCAACAAGGATCTCCATGGCTTTGCGCAGGGTCTCCCCCTGTTCGCCGTCAAGTACATTTTCTTCTTCTGCTGTCAGATACATTATAATTTCCTATAGTTATCATTCAGGCATCTTTGCGCGCTCGAATATCTCTTTTTCTGCAAGGACCTTTGTGGCATCTATGCCCATCTTGGTGGTGGTCCCGTCGGGAGAACCTCTTGGATCCAGGGAGCTTCCACGAACGTTCGGGATGATCATGACATCGAGGTCAGCTTTCACCCTTGTTGCAATGGCAAATTCCACATCCATCATATTGAAAATATCGATATCCTCGTCCACGATAACAACATGCTTGAGGCTCGTATGAGCTGCAAATGCCGCCATGATTGCGTTCTTGGCATCACCTTCGGTCTGTTTCTCTATCTGGACCACCGCATGGAGATAGCAGCAGCCGCCTTCCGTTAACACTACGTTCTTTACGGTAGTGACCTCTGCCACTGCATTGTATATCTTTGGCTCGTAAGGCACGCCCATCATGAGAAGATGCTCTGCACCTGCCGGAAGGATACCGTGATAGATAGGGTCCTTCCTGTGCATTATCTTTGTAATTGTGATCACCGGTTCCTTGCGTACAAGGTCATAGGTACCTGTGATATCAACGAAAGGTCCTTCATCCACCCTTTCTGTGGGATCGACATAACCTTCAAGAATTATCTCCGCATGTGGCACTTTCACACCGTTCTCACACTCGAACAGTTCCACAGGAGCACCCCTTAAAGCTGCTGCGTACTCGAACTCCTTACCTGCCGGAACACGGGTGGTGGAAGCGAAGGTTATTACCGGATCAGCACCCAGCACGATGGCTACCGGTAAAGGCTCGTTGTTCTCAGCTGCCTTCTTGTGGAGTACGAAAGAATGGCGTGGAGGAACAAGGCGTGCTGCCAGCTTGTTTTTGCCCACGACCATAAGTCTGTGGATGGATGCATTCATCATTCCGCCATATTCAGAAACGACAACTCCGGCTGTGATATAAGGACCACCGTCTTTCTCAAAGTGTGTCATCAGAGGAAGTTTTGAAAGGTCCACATCGTTCTCAATGACCTCCATGGTCGGAGAGGTATTTACTATCTTTACTTCCCCATCCGGCCTTATATCGGAAAGTCTCTGTATAATACCGTCCTTGGGGACACCGAACATATCGGCAAGCTCATCCCTTGAACCCAACAGGTTCATGATGGCCTTTTGTCCGTCAATATCGTGGAACAGTATGGGAGCATTGCTCTTCTTTGCAAGTCTTGGTGCTTCGAATACTTTCGAAACAGGCTCTGTGACCTCAACTAACCTGCCACTGGTTCGTAAATGGTCGATAAAATCTCTGAAGCTCATTGTATCGATGTATAAGAAAATGTCTCATGATAAATACATTGTCGTACCTTTCACTTTTCTTAGCCAGCAGATGCGATGGGAACACAAAAAGAAAATGTTGTCAAAGGAAGGAGGTTGACCCACCAAAACATCAACATTTTTGGGAAATCAAGATGTAAAGGAGTTGTAATGGGTTTTTGTGCGACAACATTTTCGAAGCAATTGCTAGAAAAGCCTTATCACATAAATAATGATGTTTTTAGATAATACATGATATCTTAATTGATAACGGTTTGCAATGGTACTTATACAGCTTAATAGTCCAGAGACTCATTGATCCTGTGAAGGGTATCTGCCACAAGCATTTGCACATCTGTCATATGGTCATCGGAGATCTCACCGCTCTCGGTCTCGATCAGAAGTTGCAGGTCGGATACGATCTTGTGTATTATCTTTATCATCTCCTCCTGTCCGATGAGCCCGGCATAGTATGCATAAAAGAAAGTTGTACCGCTTCTCTCTATCTTGTGCTTGAAAGCAGCATGTGCATTGGACACTTCCTGCCTAGTATATGGCTCATCGACAAAAGGAACAAGCTCAGGCAGGTTCTCCCCTATCCAGGTCATCTCGGAGCGGTTCGAGAGATTCTTGAAATCAGCACACAAACGTGCGATCACCCATTCCCGTGCAGTAAGATGAGTGGTCTTTTTCAGAAAACGTGTGACATCAGAGTAACTTTTGTTCTCCAATTTAGTGAATTTCTCATATTTGTTCAAAATATTCCCTCGAAATACCTATGTTCAGAAATGTATTGCAACCAGATAAATACTTTCCTGTGCA
>NZ_JAUVEY010000009.1:0-28484 GCF_030594565.1 Methanococcoides sp. | reverse complement strand
AGGGACATCTCAAGTAATGATGTTGAAGGCAGTATGGGTGTCCTTGACCTTTCATTGCCAGAACATGTGGATTATGTCTCATTCGGTGTCGATCCCGATCCGGATATGGATGGTAATCTGACGAATACGGAATGGGCTGTGGGAAAGAATACCATTCTTTGTAGCTATTCCGAAGGTTTCAAAACACGTGTTCATATCAATGGTGACCCGATAGAGTTCAGGAAAGGAATCTCTAATAATGGGGATGTTTGGGTCCCTGATGATGACAGTTCTGCTTTAGGTTCTGGCAAAGGTGTCGTGCTCGAAGGGCCGATCTCAGGAGAATTCGTATTTGAACCTGTGTTCGTAGAAGGTGAGGGCAAATATACCCTCAGCCATTTTTAAAGACCGTTTTACTCGATAAAGCGCACAGAGTTCTCAAGCACTTTCTTTGCCTGTGACTCAGTTAGTCCCGCACCCATGGCGATCTTAAGTGCGGTCTCTTTTGTAATGAGATTTTCCGGACTGTGTGTGTCTGTATTGACCACCATGGTCGCACCAACTTCTGTTCCGAGCCTTGCAACGTGTCCGTTCGTTCTGTTGTGACCGTTCCTTGCGGTTATCTCGAGGCAGGTCCCATTGTCGGCAGCCATTTGTGCTTCTTCTTCGGTTATGAAACCAGGGTGTGCAAGAATATCAACATCCTCACAGGCAATTGCTGCAGCGTTCGTACCAGGTGCAACAGGTTCCACCGGGCTTTCTCCGTGAACGACAACTATCTCTGCTCCAAGTTCCCTTGCCATCTTTGCAAGGGATGCTATCTTGTCTGGGTGTACGTGTGTTATCTCAACTCCGGGGATAATTCTGATGTCCATGACCTCTTCCATGTATCTTGCTTTCTTGATGCATGAGAGTATGTGTTCCACGTTGGTAAAATCAGCATGGTCTGTAAGCCCGATACCTCTGTATCCAAAAGTAACAGCTCTTCGTACAAGTTCACTTGGAATAAGTTCTCCGTCACTGAAGACGGTGTGTGTGTGTAGGTCGATCATGTACTCACCTGGGATTTTATTGTATAAATTATGAATTAATTTTTGTTTTTAATGACCTGTTCATATTAATCGTTTGTGTACGAACAGTATTCCTATCAATGTTTATATAAGGTTTGCTGACAAAACTTAAATTGTTAATTATCAGATAATTATCTATATTTCTATTACTCTCCGAATTGACCAGAAGTTTTTGGGAAGGCTGAACAAATTGACAAGAATTCGAAGATTGGTTCTGGATGTATTGAAACCCCATCATCCCTCTACTATCGAACTGGCTGGAAAGTTGAGTGGTGTTGATGGTGTTACGGGTGTGAATATCGGTCTGTATGAGGTCGACCAGAGGACAGAGAACATCAAGATCACCATTGAAGGTGATAATATTGAATATGAAGTGGTAAAACAGGAGATCGAAAAACTTGGAGCGGTCATTCACAGCATAGATGAGGTCGCTGCCGGCTCGCTCCTTGTGGAAGAAGTGGAAACCCTTCAGGATCGCTGAAGGATGTAACTTTTTGCTTCATTCCTCTTTTTTTGATCCATCAGGTGCATAACGTGCAATGACAATTGCAAAAGCAAATTCCGGTTTAACATCTACTATCTTTATCCGGACGAGATCTCCTTTTTTAACCTCATCTTGCACAAAGACCACAAAGTCTTCAACAAAGGCTATACCATTGCCCTTAGATCCTATCTTTTTGATGGTGACATCGAACTTATCATCGATCTTTAAGGGTGCTGTTAGCAATTTCTTCCCGATGACATAGATCTCTGCACTCTCTTGCCTTGAGGCTTTTGGTGAGAATGCACGGGTGTACGTGAAACTGTCGCGAACTTTGTCCATGTACTCTTTGAACATATCACCCTGAAATACTTTCACAATAAAATGTCCCTTTGGTTTAAGGATCTTCTTTGCACATTCAAGGGCAGATGTGGTAAGGTCGATGGAACGTGCATGGTCAAGGCTCCAGTTGCCGGAAAGGTTTGGTGCAGCATCACATATAACTACATCAGCGCCTCCTTCACCTACCAGTTCTATTATCTTTTTAATTGTTTCGTCAGATGTGATATCCCCTTTGATGGTATCCACACCTTCGATCTCCTTTATGCGGCGAAGGTCAACTCCTACTATCTTTCCGCCGGAGATCTTCTTGGCGACTTCCAACCATCCTCCTGGAGCGGCACCCAGGTCCACGATAGTATCGCCTTCTTTGATCACGTCATGTTTTTCATTGATCTGGAAAAGCTTGTAGGCTGCCCTTGAACGATAGCCTTCGTCCTTTGCTCTCCAATAATAAGTATCTCTTCTATCCCTTGCCATGTATATCTGACCTCTCATCGCATGCAAACATCAAATATCTTGTGCTGTACCAAGGGAATCGATCTGTTTGCTAAGAGCTAATATGTCGTTCTCCATATCTGCAATGCCGCCTTCGAGCCATGAATCATAATCGTAGTAAACGTTCAGAAGGTCGCTGTATTGTTGTTCAAGTGTCGGGATATCCGGACTCCCTTCCACATTCTCCGAACATTTGTCCATATTGTGCTTGAGTTTCGTGAATCTTGCTTTTAGTCTTTCGGAATTTCTCTGTGTGAGCTTTTCCGAATCAACTTCGTTCCTGTCCGGTTTCAGTATATCCATTACTTCGCTGAGTTCGAATGGATGTTCGGGAAATGCGTTGGGTCCAAGGATATAGAACTCCCTACCCTCTTTCACATTCTCCGAATATTTGTCTATATTGTGCCGGAGTTCTGCGAGTCTTGCTTTTAGTCTTTCGGAATATCTCTGTGTGAGCTTTTCCGAATCAACTTCGCGCTTGTCCAGTTTCAGTATATCTAATACTTCACTGAGTTCAAATGGATACTCGGGAAATGCATTGGGTCCAAGGATATAGAACTCCATGCCCTCTTCACATTTGTCACATTCTTCAATTAGTTCTTCTGAAGAGATGGTCTCAAGAAGATGTTCGGAAACAGCCTTTTCACACATTTTCTCAATTTCGTCATGCAAAGGCTCATCTTCATCCCTTTCATAGGCAAGTTCCTTCACGATGCTGATCACTTCTTCATGAGTTGCTGCACCAAGGGCACCTACGATTCCTTCGAGTTCTTCCGGCTCTATCATGTGAACATCTCTCATAATCTATAACGACGGCAACTAAAAATACTTCTCAGAATATTGCCTGTGTCATGTTTTTCTATCCTTGCGTCAATGTTCCTTTCCATCAACGGTATCTCGATATTCATCTCATCCACTATATGGCCGGCAAGGACAATATCGCCGCAGAGGAACATCATATCGATGTCGATCATCGAGCTTGCAAGTAGATCTTTCAGTGCACTTCTGACTTTATCTGCGTGGTGCGCAATATCTTCATCCCGAAGCCTCTCAAAACGTCTCTGGCTAAATCCACCTTTTGTGTGTTTTGCCTTGACACTGCTTCTGATGACCATGTCCTCATCAAAGACGGTCTTATCTGATGTTATTCCTATGAGCGATTCCCCTGCATGTGTTGCAAGTACGCAGACGGTCATTTCCCGGTCCAACAGCTTTGTAAGTGGTTCTACATTGAACGATCCGGCAATCTCCAATAAACTTTCGGTTATGGGGGTGGGGGGTACTATTACTTCGCATACCATCTTCATATTGTCGTAAAATAGCACATATCCCGTATTGGAATTTATCTTTTTGAGCAACTGCAATGTGTCCTGGTCGAGATTATTTGTGAGTTTTCCCTGTATCTCGTTGGCCTGCATCTGTTCATATGTTGTGTATGCAGTGATGAACGAATCGTTGCCGGAAGTTATGGATGCTAACCTTTCGATGTAAGGTTCGAAAGACGATGGTGCTATCTCTTCAATAAGGGAAAATGAGTTCTCATTCGTTCCTTTGTTCCTGAGCTCTTCAAGTTGGTACGTAAGCGTTTCTATACGGACATTAGCCTCATTCAGCTTCTGTTCAGCTTCCTGTTTTGCGGCAATGGCTTTTTTTGTATTAGTTTCGTTCTTTTCAAGCCGCTTTTTGTCTATCTCCATTTCAAGTAGATGTGACTGTAGCTTCTCTATCTCCTTTTCCAACTTTTCTTTTCCTGAATACCGGCTGAAAAGCGAGTTCAGGTTATCCGCCACTTTTTTCTTATCATCCATTTTACTCAAGTTAAGTTCTCCATAAATAAAAAATCTGTCATATCTTCTTGAAACATTCAGTAAGGTA
The DNA here is from genome assembly GCF_030594565.1 of Methanococcoides sp. NCBI lineage: Archaea > Methanobacteriati > Methanobacteriota > Methanomicrobia > Methanosarcinales > Methanosarcinaceae > Methanococcoides > Methanococcoides sp. The sequence goes on along the minus strand of NZ_JAUVEY010000009.1, from coordinate 24,242 downwards.
CTTATTATTAGAATACAAACTCTATCTGATGAATACTTCACGCCATCCTACTATGTGGATAAAGGGGCAGAAAAGCGCTTCTCTTTCCGGAAAGACAATAGTTCTTGCAGTAACGGGCAGTATCGGTGCAGTACGGGTCATAGAACTTGCACGTGAACTTATCCGTAATGGTGCAGAGGTCTATGGTGTGATGAGCGATGCTGCACAGCATATAATCCATTCGGATGCATTACATTATGCAACAGGGCATGAAGTGATTACTGACCTTGCTGGCGAAGTCGAACATGTTAAGTTCTGTGGTGCTGAAGGGTGTGCCGATCTTCTTCTGATAGCACCGGCAACTGCTAACACTATTGGTAAGATGGCATGCGGTGTGGATGACACACCGGTGACTACCTTTGCGACCACTGCCATAGGTTCCGGTATTCCGGTAATAGTTGTGCCTGCCATGCACAATTCCATGTATGAACATCCGGCAGTGATGGAAAATGTCGATAAGTTAAAGGGCTGGGATATTTCATTTGTTGGTCCTCATCTCAGTGAGGGTATCGCGAAGATAGCATCGAACGACCAGATAGTACTTGCTGTGGAGCGTGTTCTTGGGGATAGTATCCTTTCAGGTAAAAAAGTGCTCATTACGAGTGGGGCGACAGCAGAATCCATCGATCCTATCAGAATAATTACCAACCGTTCTTCAGGCAATACTGGCAGGGAGATCGCACTGGAATTCTATCGCAGGGGTGCAGAGGTTACTGTGGTTCACAGGGGCAATCTCGAGTTTGATGGTGTCAGCGAGATACTTGTGGAAAGTGCCGGTCAGATGGTGGATGCTACATTAAAGGAACTTGAGCACGGTTATGATATGCTTATCAGTGCGGCAGCGATCTCTGATTATACTATTGATGCCAGGGACAATAAGATCAAGTCCGGCGGTGATCTATCATTGAAATTTAGAAGCACCCGAAAACTGATACGCGAGGTGCGTGATGCTTATCCCGATATATCTATAATAGGTTTTAAGGCAGAGGCATACATTTCTGAAGATGAGCTTATTGCCCGTGCAAAAGATTCGATGAAGGATGCGGATCTGGATATGGTTGTGGCTAATGAGGTTGGTACCAGCGGCATGGGTACAATTGAGAACGATGTCTACATAATACCTGCTGAAAATGGTGCTATCACTCATATCAGTGGGAACAAAAGACTGATTGCTGAAGCATTGGCGGATAATATAGAAGAAATGTTGAGGAACCGGGAATTAAATGTCCACTGAGGGTTCTGTTGGCAGGGCTTTTGCTCCGGGGCATATTACCGGTTTCTTTGAGATCCATAATGACCCCCTGCCTCAAAAGAGAGGTTCTACAGGATGCGGTCTTGTTCTTGATGGTGGTATTGAGACTACAGTTTCTGAATGCGTGGATATGACGGAAATTTTCCTTGATGGTATTCCTGTGGTAGCAGAGACGACAAGGGCAGTTGTAGATAAATTAGTGGATTTTCCGGTCAAAGTTAGTTGCACTTCCTCTATTCCGATCGGGTGTGGGTTTGGTGCTTCCGCTGCAGGTGCGCTGAGCGTGGCCTATGCGTTGAACGAAGCCTTCTCTCTAGGTCTTACTTCCAATCAGCTGTTAGAAACTGCTCATGTTGCAGAGGTTACGAATGGAAGTGGGATGGGTGATGTGGAAGGTCAGTCACAGGGTGGGATACCTATCCGTCTTTCTGCGGGCTGTCCTCCGTATGGTAAGCTTGACAGGGTTCCTTCACCTCCTTTCGAGATATTCTGTGTTGTGTTGGGTGAACTTTCTACTGGTTCTATACTTGAGGACCGTACTATTATGAATGAGATCAATTCTGCCGGCAGGGAAGCTTTACGTTCGTTACTTTCAAAGCCTACGCTCAAGAATTTCATGTTACTCTCTAAACAGTTCACATTAAGATGCGGGCTTGCAAGTGAACGCTTGTTGGATGCTATCGAAGCTGTGGATGCTATTGGTGGTCTGTCATCTCAGGCAATGCTGGGGGGTACTGTTTTTGCGATTTCGGGGGCTGCTTCGAGGGAGGAAGTGATAGGATCCCTTAAGGAGTTCGGTGATGTCATTACCTACAATGTTGGTTCTTGCAATCGACTTCCTTTGGATGTTTGATCGCGGATTATTTTGTTCGCAACATTGAAGAAGACATATTAACTATCACAGTATATTCTGAATCAGTCTTATTTTATAAAAAGGAGCAAAAATAATGGTAATGGAAGAAGATTGGGATCCCAAAGGCCCAAAAAGTACTAAAGACCCACAGATGCCGGAGATAAAGATCCCTCCAATGGTGGCAAACATCCTTCGTGGTGGTGCAATAGTTCTTGTGATATTGCTGATCTTTTCGGCAGTGTTCGGATCTATATTCGTTTCAGTTGGTGCAGGACAGGTCGGAGTGAAGTTCAGTCAGTTCGGTGGTGTAATGGATGATGAACTTGGTGAAGGTTTGCATATTGTACCTCCCTGGGTAAGCGTTACAAAGTATTCTGTCAGGAGCGAGATGTACACAATGAGTGCCAAAGCTGGAGAGGGTGAAGTTACCGGTGATGACCAGATAAATGCATTGACCAATGAGGGCTTGACGCTAGGGCTTGATATCTCTGTCAGGTACAGGCTTGTTTCGGAAGATGCAAGCGTTGTTCATACAAAACTTGGTACCGCTTATGCAGAGAAGATCATCAGACCTACTATCAAATCAGTTATAAGGGAAGTTGTTTCCGGCCATACGGCCATGGCCATATATGGTGAGCAAAGAGACCTTGTAGCTACTGAAATGCGGGACGAGATGGAAAATGCTCTCGTTGCCGATGGTATAATCGTTGAAGAGGTCCTACTCAGGAATGTCCAGCTTCCAGCAAAGATCGCTGATGCTATTGAGTCCAAGCTTCAGGCAGATCAGGATGCCCAGAGGATGATCTTCGTGAAACAGAAAGAGCAGCTTGAGGCTGAAAGAAGGATAATCGAAGCTAACGGTATCGCCAATGCTACGATCGTTCAGGCAACGGGTGAGGCAGAGGCTCTGCGTCTAATTAATATGGAGCTTTCAAAGAACCCGAAGCTTATCAACTACAAGTACATACAGATGCTTGATGGTCAGGAAGTGCAGACTATAATAGTGCCTTCGGATCAGGGAATCATTCTTGATGCTACCGCGTAAGATCAGTGGTATGTATGAGTGATATTCCTAAGGATCACCCTCGCTACATTTCCCTTATGACAAGGGAGCGGATAGTCGAGGGTGTGGATATTGGAATTACCAGTCAGCAGGGATTGGTTGCACAGGGCAGAGGTGAGTGTTTCGATTATCTTGTCGGTGAGAGGACCACCACCTCTGCTTTTTTGGCAGAGAAAGTAGCTGTATGTATGCTGCTTCTTGCTAAACGTCCTGTCCTGTCTGTCAATGGGAATGCTGCGGCACTTGTGCCGGAGTTCCTTGTGGAACTTTCCGAACTGGTCGGTGCTCCGCTTGAAGTGAATTTGTTCCACCGTAGTGATGAACGTGTGGAGCGTATAATTTCTTATCTTAAGCAAAAGGGTGCGTCTGAGGTGCTTGGTGGGAAGGGGGATGCAAGGCTTTCTCTTGATCATGGCAGAGCCATCGTGGATTCGGATGGTATTTACAAAGCGGATGTTGTGCTTGTTCCTCTTGAGGATGGTGACCGGTGTCAGAAACTTGTTGATATGGGCAAGACCGTTATTGCGATAGACCTGAACCCAATGTCACGTACGTCCCGAACTGCAAGTGTGACCATTGTTGATAATGTTGTCAGGGCACTTGCAAACATGGTCGGGCTTGCAACCGAACTAAAAAAGCTTGATCCTTTTGAACTTCAAAACATTGTAAAAGAGTATGACAATGGCAGGATATTGTCGGAATCTGTTCGTGAGATCCGCGATGGGCTTGATGGTATGATCATTGATATGTGAGGTTGGGTATGGTCCTTATTGAAAAAACCCGTAAATTCGTTGCGGATGTGCTTGCCGATGAGCCGAGTTCTCATGAGATGTCCCATATTGAACGGGTTGAATCCACATGTATGGTGATACAGAGTGAGGAAGGTGGCGACATTCAGGTTATACGGCTTGCAGCTCTGCTTCATGATGTGGGGGTAGTAAAAGAGCATCGTGAAGGTGGTGACCATGCTGTCCATAGTGCTGAGATGGCGTATGATCTTCTCATGAAGGAAGGTGTTGAGTCTTCGGTTGTCGATCATGTCGTTTCCTGCATCCGTACGCACCGGTTCAGTCGGGGGCACAAGGCAGCATCGCTCGAAGGGCAGATATTGCAGGATGCCGATCGTATCGATGCTCTTGGGGCTATCGGGATATTCAGGGCGGTAATGTCAATGGGTGCTCTGCGTAGCTTGAAACATTCCAGTGGGATCGAGAAAAGTTCATCAAGAAATGCTTATGCGGCAGATCCTCTGGATGGCTTTGCTGAATATATGGAAATGAAACCTTTTAAAATAATGGGTGGCTTAAACACTACGACTGCAAAGAGGATTGCAGCGGACAGGCTCAGGATAATGCATCAATACCTTGATGCACTTGAGGTTGAAACATCGAACAAGTAACAGGTATATGATCATATGGCGGATATTATAATTAAGAACGGTAATGTTCTGACAATGGACCCTGAGTTAGGGGACCTTAAAAACGGGGTTGTGGTTATAGATGATGGCAGTATAGTCGAGGTTGCCGAGTCAACTGAAGCGACAGCAGATACTGTTATCGATGCACGTGGCGGCGTCGTTATGCCGGGTTTCGTTAATACACATACCCATGCAGGCATGACGCTTTTCAGGGGTTATGCAGACGATCTTCCGCTTGCGTCATGGCTTCAGGACCATATATGGCCGGCAGAAGCTGAGCTTACTGCGTCAGACGTGGTCGCGGGTACGAACCTTGCATGTCTGGAAATGATCAAAAGCGGAACCGTGGCCTTTGCGGATATGTACTTCTTCATGGAAGAGGTCGGTAAGGTCGTGGAGTCTTCAGGCCTAAGGGCTGCTCTTTCCTACGGCATGATCGAACTGGGGGATGCTGAAAAGGGGAAGAACGAACTTAAGAAAGGTAAAGGGTTTGTGAACGAGTGGAATGGAAAGGCAGACGGGAGGATCTCTGCAATGTATGGTCCGCATGCACCCAATACCTGTTCAAAGGATTTCCTCATTAAAGTAAAAGAACAGGCTGTTGCAGATAATGCTAAGATACATATTCATGTGCTTGAGACCGAGGCTGAACTGAACCAGATGAAGGAACAGTACGGTATGTGCTCTGTCAATATGCTGGATAGTATCGATTTCTTTGGACCTGATGTTCTTGCGGCACATTGTGTCTGGCTTTCTGATGGGGACATGGACATCCTGGCCAACAATAATGTCAATATCTCGCATAATCCGGTGAGCAATATGAAGCTGGCATCAGGTGTCGCACCGGTGACGAAATTGCTTGATAGGGATGCAAATGTCTGTCTTGGTACTGATGGTTGTGCTTCTAATAATAATCTCGATATGTTCGATGAGATGAAAACTGCCACATTGTTGCAAAAGGTGGATACCATGGACCCAACTGCACTTCCTGCAAGGAAGGTGCTTGAGATGGCCACTATCAATGGGGCAAAGGCACTTGATATTAAGGGTGGGATGTTGAGGAAAGGTTATAATGCAGATGTTATAATTGTTGACATGAACAGATCCCACCTGACTCCGTTGTTCGATGTGCCTTCACAATTGGTATATTCGGCAGGCGGAAGTGATGTGAGGACTTCTATTGTCAATGGTAAGGTTCTCATGGATGATCATAAGGTGCTTTGCATGGACGAGCAGAAGATCATCGATGATGCTAAAGAGGCGGCTTTCGATCTGGTGTCAAGGGTCGACGCTAAGAACTGATGCGGTTTCGTTTTGTTATACAATATTTGAATTTATACTGGAGATCTAAAGATGAGTGATAAAGATTTGATAGAATCCGGTGATATGAAGATCGGGTGGGTGCGCAGTCACATGCCTGTTCTTTCTATCATTCGTGAGAACTTCGAACGTGAACAGCCTTTGAAAGGACATAAGATCGCAATGGCGTTGCATGTCGAAGCAAAGACCGCCGCTCTTGTGGAGGCACTTGCTATCGGTGGTGCCGAAGTTGCCATTACAGGCTGCAATCCGTTGAGCACACAGGATGATGTTTCAGCAGCTCTCAATACGCGTGATAATATCAAATGCTATGCAAAGTATGATTGCTGCAGTGATGAATATTATGAGGCTATCGATAAAGTGCTCGATATGAAGCCTGATATCACTATTGATGATGGTGCAGACCTTATCTTCAAGCTTCACACCGAGCGCACAGATCTGCTCCCAGGGATTCTTGGTGGCTGTGAAGAGACCACGACCGGTATTCACAGACTCAAGGCAATGGAGAAAGATGGTGCATTGAAGATGCCAGTTGTTGCGGTAAACGATGCAATGACAAAATTCCTTTTCGATAATAGGTATGGTACAGGTCAGTCAGCATGGGATGGTATCATGAGGACCACCAATCTTCTGATTGCTGGAAAGACCGTTGTTATCGGTGGATATGGCTGGTGTGGTAAGGGTGTTGCAATGCGTGCTTCAGGACTTGGTGCGGATGTCATTGTGACAGAGATCGACCCTATTCGTGCACTCGAGGCTCGTATGGATGGTCACCGGGTCATGTCCATGGCCGAGGCTGCAAAGTATGGTGATATATTCGTCACAACTACGGGTAATGTCGATATCCTTTCAAAGAAGCACTTTGAGGTAATGAAAGATGGTGCAATTCTTGCAAATTCAGGTCACTTCAATGTGGAGATCAATCTTGAAGAGCTGACTGCCATGGCCAGTTCTGTAAGGGCGGTCAGGAAGAATATCAAGGAGTACAATGTTGCGGGTAAGAGAATTAATGTTCTTGCAGATGGCAGACTTGTAAATCTTGCAGCAGGTGATGGTCATCCGGCAGAGGTTATGGATATGAGCTTTGCAAATCAGGCACTATGTGTCAAATATATTGCTGAGACCAAACTTGAGAATGGTGTACATCCTGTACCGCATGATCTTGATATGTATGTTGCTGAACTGAAATTGAAATCAATGGGCATTGATATTGATAAACTTGAACCTCATCAGACCGAATATATGGAAGGATGGGAGTGCGGGACATAATTGTCCTGTAATTATTTTTTTAATTGTTTTTTTCTTTTTATCGTTTGATCGGTATGTTCAAAATTTAAAATTTCAGTGTATATATCTTCTTTTTTGATGCATTCAAGTCATTGGTTGGTGATTTTCGGGGTCAAAGCTTATATAATGAGAGGCATATAATGGAAATCCCGAGAATGCAATATGCTAACTCTCTTTGCGGGTATTGGTGCAACTTTATCTGTAAGTTGTTATTCAGGCTGAATAGTACTTTGCAAAGATCTGATTAGTGCGTTAGCGGTCTGATAAATGCGCTTGATATTGATAAGGGCAGGGTGTTCAATAATTCCATGTGAAAAAATGGTTAACTTTGTAAAAAGTGAAAATAATCCTATAAATATGTATTGACAATTTCATACCTCTTTCATTTATATTTCAATATGTATTTTGTACGTGTGGATTGAGTACGTTCACTCAAAAAATATGCCCGACGTGTAACCGGTATGCTTATATAGTAGTGTTCCCTTGTTACCTCGCTGTATGAGGCGGCATTTATGGTGCCAGTGCAGTAGTCACCGTGGGCTTGTAGCTTAGTCAGGCAGAGCGTCTGGCTTTTAACCAGACGGTCTAGGGTTCAAATCCCTACAAGCCCGCCAGCAATTCATGGATATATTGCTTGCATATTTTTTAGGAGGAGTAAATTTGAGTAAGTTCAGCCTGCTTGACCACGAATTAATCCCCCATCATGAAATTATGGATGAGGATGATCTGAAAACTGTCCTGACACATTATAATGTTGAAAGGGAACAGTTACCAAAGTTGAAAGTAACAGATCCTATCGCACAAGAGATTGGTGCGGAGCCTGGCAATGTTGTGAAGGTTATTCGCAAAAGCCAGACTGCAGGTGAAGCACTGTATTACAGATATGTAATAGAGTGAAACGAGGTTTTAATATTTGAAATATCTTGTTTATTCTTTATCCACTTATTTTGGTTGCTTTTTAATGCATTGTTTCGAGGGTGCATTCGACCGAGTTGATACTGTGACCGCCTATGTGGTCGCAGTGACCGTTAATTCCACTAATTTTTCTTTCTAAAATCCAATTAACTAAAAGAGGGTGCTATCATCGCGTTAGACACGAGCGTATTATCAGAAGCCTATTTCACAAAGGACAAGATTGTGCAGCATCACATTGACTCTTATGACAAGTTTGTCAAACATGGTCTTCAGAAGATCATTAATGAACAAGGTATGATCGAGACCGATCTCGAGGATATCTATGTCAAACTTGGTAAGATAAGGGTGGAACATCCAGTAGTAAAGGAAGCAGATGGTGCAATTGAGAAATTGTATCCAAACGAGGCAAGGTTGCGTAACCTTTCTTATTCTGCTCCTCTTTTCCTGGAAATGTCTGTTGTACAGAATGGTGAGGAAGGAGAGCCAAGGGAGGCAAAGGTCGGCCAGCTTCCTGTAATGATCAAATCGGAGATCTGTAACCTTGTTGGCATAAGCGATGCCGAAATGATCCAACATGGTGAGGATCCGCTTGATCCTGGGGGATATTTTATTGTAAATGGTACTGAACGTGTCGTGATGACACTTGAGGACCTTGCCCCTAACAAGATCCTTACTGAGCTCGGTGAGCGTTACGGTGACTCCATCGAAGTTTCAAAGGTGTTCTCTCAGAGGAGAGGTTACAGGGCACTGGTAGTTGTGGAAAGAGGCAGGAAATCCCTTTTGGAGATCTCATTCCCATCTATATCCGGACGTGTCAACTTCATTACATTGATGCGTGCTCTGGGTGTTGAGACCGATGAAGATGTCGCAAAGATCGTTTCGACCGATCCTGAGATCATGAAGTTCATGTTCGAGAACCTCGAAGAGGCAGAGGTCTTCACAATAGAAGATGCTATTGAGAAGATCGGTGGTCGCGTGGCTTCCGGGCAGGCAAGGGAATACCAGATGAAGCGTGCGAACTATGTGATCGACCGTTATCTTCTTCCGCACCTTGGCAACGATCCTGCTGACAGAATACCAAAGGCACATTTCCTTGGTAGGATGGCAGAGTCATGTTTCGAGCTTGCTCTTAAAAGGCGCTCAGATGATGATAAGGACCACTACTCCAACAAGAGGCTTAAGTTGACCGGTGACCTTATGGAAGATCTTTTCAGGGTAGCTTTCAACCGTCTTGCACGTGATGTAAAATACCAGCTTGAAAGGGCTAACATGAGGAACAGGGAATTGAACGTAGCGACACTTGTGCGTGCGGATGTTCTTACAGATCGTCTTCAGCACCCCCTTGCCACAGGTAACTGGGTAGGCGGTAGAAGTGGTGTATCTCAGTTGCTTGACCGCACGGATTACATCTCAACTCTTTCTCACTTAAGGCGTGTCATTTCTCCACTTTCAAGGGCACAGCCTCACTTTGAGGCTCGTGATCTGCATCCTACTCAATGGGGACGCCTTTGTCCTTCAGAGACCCCCGAAGGTCCAAATTGTGGTCTGGTGAAGAACTTTGCCCAGATGGTCGAGCTTTCTACTGGTATAGAGGATAAGGAAGTTGTTAAGAATATCATTTACGGACTTGGTGTAACTCCTGTGGAAATCTACGTTCCGGAAATTATCTTGGAATTGGCTGCCGATGTTGATTATGAGGAAGACCTGGAATTGACTCCTCATGATGAGGGCGAAGGACCTGCTGTAAAGGTTGAAACCAAGGCAGAGTCTGGGCCCAACGTTGTTGATTATCATAAGTACATGGATGAAAATGCCGATCCCGTGGGCGGCGATGAGACGGAGGTGCAAGAATGACTGAAGCAAAAGTCTTCCTCGATGGGGAATTTATCGGAACTCACGATGATCCGGTAGAGCTTGTCGAGAATATAAGGGGGCAGCGCCGCAGTGGTATGTTGCCTGATCAGTTGAATGTAACTCTTTATGAGGATATTCACGAATTAATCATAAGCTCTGATATGGGTCGTGCAAGAAGGCCTGCCCTCGTTGTTGAAGATGGTGTTCCGCTGATCACTGAGGAACATATCGAAAAGCTCCGGGATGGCGAGATCTCGTTCCGTGATATCTTGAATATGGGTTTTGTTGAATATCTGGATGCTGAGGAGGAAGAGAATGTGTTCATTGGTCTTTATGAAAAGGACCTTACTCCTAAACACACCCATCTTGAGATAGACCCCTCCCTAATGCTTGGTATCTGTACTGGTATGGTCCCATATCCGGAGCACAATGCTTCTCCGAGGAACACCATGGGTGCAGCTATGATCAAGCAGTGTATCGGGGTTTCTTCATCCAACCTGAAACTCAGGCCTGATACACGTGCGCATGTACTTCACTATCCGCAGAAGGCAATGACGCGTACTCAGACCTGTGATGCTATCCATTTCGATGACCGTCCGGCTGGACAGAACTTCGTTGTCGCTGTCATGTCCTACGAAGGGCATAATATTGAGGATGCACTGGTTTTCAATAAAGGTTCCATTGAGAGGGGTCTTGGAAGAAGCCACTTCCTGAGAACCTTTGAAGGTGAAGAACGCCGTTATCCTGGTGGCCAGGAAGACAAGTTCGAGATACCGGATTCTGAGTTCAGGGGTGCCCGTAGTGCAGAAGCATATGCAAACCTCGATATTGATGGTCTTGTGAACCCGGAAACCGTTGTAGGTCCAAATGATGTGCTTATCGGCAAGACAAGTCCTCCAAGGTTCCTTGAAGAACAGTCTGACTTTGGTATAACCATTGAACAGCGCAGGGAAAGTGCGATCACGATGCGCTCTAACGAGAAAGGTATCGTTGATACTGTTATTCTTACTGAGTCTATCAATGGTACAAGGCTTGCAAAGGTGAAGATAAGGGATGAGAGGATTCCTGAGATCGGTGACAAGTTCGCATCAAGACACGGTCAGAAGGGAGTTATCGGTTTGATAGTTCCATATCATGATATGCCATTTACAGAACTGGGTATGGTCCCTGATCTTGTTATTAATCCTCACGCTATCCCTTCACGTATGACCGTTGCCCACGTTCTGGAAATGATCGGTGGGAAACTTGGTTCTATTGAAGGTCAGCGTATGAGGGGTACTGCATTCTCCGGTGATAAGGAGGATGGTATCCGTGCAGGGCTTCAGAAAAATGGTTTCTCGCACACAGGAAAAGAGGTGTTCTGTGATGGGGTTACCGGTAAGAAGATCCAGGCAGATGTTTTCGTTGGTGTTATCCTTTACCAGAAGCTCCACCACATGGTTGCATCAAAGATCCATGCAAGGTCCAGAGGTCCTGTGCAGGTATTGACCCGTCAGCCAACTGAGGGACGTGCTCGTGAAGGAGGTCTTAGGTTTGGTGAAATGGAAAGAGATGTACTGATCGGACACGGTGCTGCGATGACCTTGAAGGAAAGGCTTCTCGATGAGTCTGATAAGGTCGTAGAACTCGTATGTGGACACTGTGGTATGGTGGCAACCTTTGACAGGACACGTAATATCAGATACTGTTCGAACTGTGGTGCTGAAACGGACATTCACCCGGTGGAAATGAGCTATGCTTTCAAGTTGCTTCTTGATGAGATCAAATCCCTTGGGGTTGCTCCAAGACTTAGACTTGATGATGCGGTGTGATAATAATGCAGATGGACAATATGGTACCCTCAATACCAAAGAGGATCGGTGCGATCAAATTCGGTTTGATCTCTCCGCGCGAAGTACGTAAAATGAGTGTTACATCGATCATAACTGCGGATACCTATGATGATGACGGTTATCCGATAGACATGGGTCTTATGGACCTTCGTCTTGGTGTGATCGACCCGGGACTTAAATGTAAATCATGTGGAAGCCGTGCTGGAGAATGCCCTGGTCATTTCGGGCATATCGAACTTGTAGCACCTGTTATTCACGTTGGTTTCAATAAGATCCTTCGTAAGATCTTACGTTCGGTCTGTTGTAAATGCAGTTCCCTTCTACTCGAAGAAAGTAAAAAGAGTGACTTCCTTGTACAATTGGCCAAGCAGAAGGACATGGGCCACCTTCCTGATGATGTTATCAATAATGTCTTCAAGGAAGCAAGGAAATCAAAGACCTGCCCTTACTGTAATGAGGAGCAGCTCGATATTAAGTTCGAGAAGCCAAGTGAGTACATTGAGAATGGTCATAAACTGACCCCTACTGAGATAAGGGACAGGTTCGAGAACATTTCAGATGATGATATCCGTGTAATGGGGATGAACCCTGATACTGCTCGTCCTGAATGGATGATCCTTACAGTTCTTCCGGTACCACCGGTCACTGTGAGGCCATCCATCACGCTTGAATCCGGACAGCGCAGTGAGGATGATCTGACCCACAAGCTCGTGGACATCATTCGTATAAACCAGCGTTTCCAGGAGAATCGGGATGCAGGTGCTCCTCAGCTTATCATTGAGGATCTTTGGGAGCTTTTGCAATATCACCTTACAACCTATTTCGATAATGAGGTTTCAGGTGTACCTCCTGCAAGGCACAGGTCAGGAAGGCCACTGAAGACCTTGACCCAGCGTCTTAAGGGTAAGGAAGGACGTTTCAGAGGAAGTCTGTCAGGTAAGCGTGTGAACTTCTCTGCACGTACTGTGGTATCTCCTGATCCCAACCTTAGTATCAATGAAGTTGGTGTTCCCCTTTCTATTGCAATGCATATGACAATTCCTGTAAGGGTCATTTCAAAGAACCTTGATCTTATGCGGGAATATGTTCGCCGTGGGCGTGAAGTTCATCCGGGTGCGAATTATGTTATCCGTGATGATGAACGCCGTATCAAGGTCACAGAGCTTAACAAAGAAGAACTTCTTGAGAAGCTCGAGCCTGGGTGGAGCATTGAAAGGCAGATGCAGGATGGAGATATCGTGCTGTTCAACAGGCAGCCTTCACTGCACAAGATGAGTATTATGGCACATCGCGTAAAGGTACTCCCTAATAAGACCTTCAAGCTCAATCCGGCTGTATGTCCGCCATACAATGCTGATTTTGATGGTGATGAGATGAACATGCACGTTCTTCAGACAGAAGAGTCACGTGCAGAGGCCAGTATCCTTATGCAGGTTCAGGAAAACATCCTTTCCCCGCGTTTCGGTGGTCCTATCATCGGTGGTATCCACGATCACATTTCCGGTCTGTTCCTTTTGACAAGGAATCAAAAGTTCATTAGTAAGAACGATGCACTGGAGCTTCTCCGTAAGTCTGAATTGCGTGTGCTTCCAGAGCCTGCTGGTCATCTTGAAGATGGTGAGCCTTATTGGGACGGAAAGCAGATCTTCAGTCAGATCCTTCCTAAGGGACTTTATGTCGAGTTCCCTGCGCAGGTATGTTTCAAGTGTGATACCTGTAAGAAAGGGGACTGTGAGTACGATGCTTATGTTGTCATCGAAGATGGTGAGCTGATCAAAGGTACTATCGATGAGCAGGCTATTGGTGCGTTCAAAGGACGTGTTCTTGATAAGGTCGTTAAAGAATTCGGTACCACTGCAGGTGCACAGTTCGTAGATGATTTCACAAGGCTTGCTATCAGAGGTGTGATGCACACAGGTCTGAGCTTTGGTATCAGTGATGAGGATATTCCGCTAGAGGCCAAGGAAGGCATTGCTATAAGGCTACAGGATGCTGAAAAAGAGGTAGCTGAACTTGTTCAGGCGTATGAGAACAAGGAGCTTGAAGCTTTGCCGGGCAGGACCCTTGATGAGACCATTGAAATGAGGATCATGCAGACCCTGGGTAAGGCAAGAGATGACACTGGTGGGATGGCTGACCAGAGTCTTGGTCTTGAGAACTCTGCGGTTATAATGGCAAGGTCTGGTGCTCGTGGTTCTATTTTGAACTTGACCCAGATGGCGGCTTGTGTAGGTCAGCAGGCGGTTCGTGGTGAGCGTATCAGGAGAGGATATGCAGGAAGGACCCTCCCTCACTTCGATAAGGGTGACCTTGGTGCAGATGCTCACGGTTTCGTGAAGGCAAGTTACAAGAGCGGATTGAATCCGACTGAGTATTTCTTCCACGCAATTGGTGGTCGTGAAGGTCTTGTGGATACTGCGGTCCGTACTTCCCAGTCAGGTTACCTTCAGAGGCGTCTTGTGAATGCGTTGCAGGATCTTGAGGTGCAGTATGATGGTTCTGTGCGCGAGACGAGAGGTGTCATTGTACAATTCAAGTACGGTGAAGATGGTATCGACTCCACAAAGAGTGATTACAGTAAGCCGGAGGCAATACACCGTGTTGTCAGGTCTGTTACAGGTAAGGAGGTGGCATAATGTCCATCAGTGAAGCTACTATCGATTCTATGATAAGCGGTCTTCCGCTTCCAAAGACGACACTTGCTACGTTAAGAAAGGATGTAGTGGATGTCGGTGTCACGAAAAAAGAAATGGAAGTGATCATCGAACGTGTCATGGCAGACTATGAGTATGCATGTGTTGAGCCATGTGAAGCGGTTGGTGTGGTCTCTGCACAGTCCATTGGTGAACCTGGTACTCAGATGACCATGCGTACTTTCCACTACGCTGGTGTGGCTGAGATCAACGTTACGTTGGGTTTGCCACGTCTTATCGAGATCGTGGATGCAAGGAAGACTCCAAGTACTCCTATGATGACCGTTGCTCTTGTCAAAGAGTATGCTGCAGACAGGGAATTCGCAAGGAAGGTCGCATGGGAGATCGAAGCTACTCATATCGAGCATCTGGCGGACGTTACGACCGATCTTGCTAACATGAACCTTATCCTCGATCTTAATGAGAAGATTCTTTTGCAGAGGGGCATTGGCGTTGAGGCCATTGCTGAAAAGCTTGAAGCTGGTCTTGGTGTAAAGGTAAAGATCCCCAGTGAGGTTGCAAATCAGATCATTGTGATCCCGAAGGAACCTTTGTACAGGGATCTGCTCCAGCTTGCCAAGAACATTCATGGTATCACTTTGAAAGGTATTGAGGGTATCAAGAGGGTAGTCATCAGAAAAGATGGTGAAGAATACACTCTTTATACTGAAGGCTCAATGCTCAAGGAAATTCTCGAAGTCGAAGGTATAGACCTTTCAAGGACTTCTACTAACAATATTGGTGAGATCTATGAAGTGTTCGGTATTGAGGCTGCTCGTTTTGCCATCATTAAGGAAGCCAGTGACACTCTGCGTGAGCAGGGTCTTACTGTGGATATCCGCCACCTCATGCTTGTGTCAGACATCATGACCTGTGATGGAGAGGTAAAGCAGATCGGTCGTCACGGTATTTCCGGTGAGAAGGCCAGTGTGTTTGCCCGTGCAGCGTTCGAGGTTACTGTTAATCACTTGCTTGATGCTGGTATGCGCGGTGATATCGATGAGCTTAATGGTGTTACTGAGAACATTATTGTCGGTCAGCCGATCAAGCTCGGTACTGGTGATGTTCACCTGGTTGCAAGAAATCCTCTCAAAGACCTTTAAGAGCATTAGGTTGCAACCAGAAAGTAGATATAAGGATTCAGATATTAGAATACAAATCTCAAATTGACAATATAGATGGGTTGATGTAAAATGGATATTAATATTGATAAAGCACTTATCAAAGTTATCAGGACAGGTACTGTTATCATGGGTGCGAACCGCACTATTGAGGCAGCAGTTAAAAATGAAGCAAAGATGGTAGTTCTTGCATCCAACTGCCCTGCAAACATAAGAGAGCAGATCGAGGCAACCAGCGTACCTATTTTAGATTATGCTGGTACCGGTGTCGATCTCGGTCCTGCATGCGGTAAGCCATTTACCATTGCTACCATGGCGATCATGGATGCAGGCGAATCCGATATACTTGCAGGGATCTAAGTCAGGAGTTGTTTATTTGGGCGAGATCAGACTTTCAACAGAATGTATCAGATACATTGCACTGTTTGAAAGTGTGACTCACGCTTCTATTAAGGATTGCATTGTCGATGATGATAGGATCATCTATGTCGTAAATACTGGTGACATGGGTGCAGCTATTGGTAAATGTGGGGATAATCTCAATCGGGTTAAAAAGTCCGTTGACAAACACATTGAACTCATCGAATATTCGGCCGAACCGGTTACATTTATAAAGAATGCTTTCGGTACTGTGTCTGTTAAGTCCGTCAGGATATCCAGTAAAGGCGATAAGAAAATTGCCTATGTGGATGTGGCAGCAAATGAAAAAGGGCTTGCTATAGGGCGTAACGGAAGCAATATCGATAAGATAAAAAGGGTGGTAGGTCGCCATCACTATATCGATGATGTTATCTTACAGTGAACTTTTGTTCACACAAATGATCTAATTCAACTGATTTATTTACGAAAATTTACGGAAAATTAATTGGGAGGATAATATATGCCAAATGGAAAGTATGCAGCTCACAGACTTCAGCAGGTTCGCAAAGACGCTAGGTGGAAAGACACCAACTACAGCAGGCGTACCTTAGGTCTGGACATTAAATCTGACCCTCTAAGTGGTGCGCCACAGGGTCGTGGAATAGTACTTGAGAAAGTGGGTGTCGAGGCAAAACAGCCTAACTCCGCTATCAGGAAATGTGTTAGGATCCAGTTGATCAAAAACGGTCGTCAGGCAACAGCTTTCTGTCCTGGTGATGGTGCTATCAATTTTATTGATGAGCACGATGAAGTGACCGTAGAAAGAATAGGTGGCCGTATGGGTGGTGCAATGGGTGATATCCCTGGCGTGCGCTTCAAGGTCATTGCTGTGAACAATGTATCATTGAGAGAAATGGTCATTGGCAGAAAGGAAAAACCAAGGAGATAATTCCATGTACAAGTTATTCGGAAAGTGGGACCTTACAGAGGTCGAAGTTGCTGACGCTGGTATCAAGAGATATGTCAACCTAGATCCTGTTATCGTGCCACATACATCAGGTAAACACGCAAGGCAGCAGTTCAACAAGTCCGACATTACAATCGTCGAGCGTCTTGTGAACAATGTAATGCGTAATGCACAGAACACCGGTAAGAAGCAGATTGCTCTTCGTATTGTGGATGAGGCTTTAGATATCGTTAACTCGAAGACAAAGAAGAATCCTGTTCAGGTCCTCGTGGAAGCTATTTCACATGCAGGCCCAAGGGAAGAAGTTGTCAGACTTAAATACGGTGGTATATCTGTACCAAAGGCAGTTGACACAGCTCCACAGAGGCGTGTTGACCATGCATTGAGAAATATCGCAATAGGTTCTAATCAGGCAGCTTTCAAATCAAAGCGCACTGCAGCAGAATGCCTTGCATCTGAGCTCATCGCAGCTTCTAACCGTGATGCAAAGAGCTATTCCATCAACAGAAAGGATGGAAAGGAAAGAGTCGCAAAGGCAGCACGTTAACCGTGTTGCTTTTTTATTTTATATAATATTCAATTGTAGGTTTTATCATGGGACGAAGGAAGAAAATGGTTGAGCGTGTTACAGCGCTGATGAGCGATCCAGTAATGATCAGGAACATCGGTATTGTAGCTCACATAGATCACGGAAAAACAACTCTTTCAGATAACCTCCTCGCAGGCGCTGGAATGATCTCCAAGGAGCTCGCAGGTCGCCAGTTGTTCATGGATTCTGACGCAGAGGAGCAGGAAAGAGGTATCACGATCGACTCCGCTAACGTGTCAATGGTGCACGAATATGAGGACAAGGAATATCTTATCAATCTTATTGATACACCAGGTCACGTTGACTTTGGTGGCGACGTTACCCGTGCAATGCGTGCAGTAGATGGTGCTGTAGTTGTCATCGATGCTGTTGAAGGTACAATGCCTCAGACCGAGACCGTTCTGAGACAGGCACTGAAAGAGCACGTAAGGCCGGTACTTTTCATCAATAAGGTAGACCGTCTTATCAACGAGTTGCAGGTCGATGATCAGGAGATGCAGATCAGGCTCGGAAAGCTCATCGATCACGTAAACAAGCTTATCAAAGGTATGAACGAAGAGCGCTACAACGCAGGCTGGAAGGTAGATGCAGCTGAGGGTACTGTAGCATTCGGTTCCGCTCTTTACAACTGGGCTATCAGTGTCCCTATGATGAAGAAGACCGGTGTAAGCTTTAGTGAAGTTTTCAATTACTGCCGTGAAGAAGACATGAAGTCACTTGCTGAGAAATGTCCACTCCATGAAGCAGTTAACGATATGGTTATCAGATTCCTTCCAAGTCCTATCGATGCACAGAAGGGCAGGGTCGGAGCTATCTGGCACGGTGACCGTGAGTCCGGTATCGGTAAGCAGATGTCTGTTGCAGATGCCACCGGAGACGTTGCTTTCATGGTAACTGATATTACCATGGACCAACACGCAGGAGAAGTTTCAACAGGTAGACTTTTCAGCGGTTCACTTTCCCGTGGTATGGAAGTTTACGTTTCAGGCGCATCAAAGACGAACAGAATCCAGCAGGTCGGTGTTTTCATGGGCCCTGAGAGACTTGAAGTTGATGCGATCCCTGCAGGTAACATTGCAGCGGTAACAGGTCTCAGGGATGCATTTGTAGGTGCCACAGTAACCACACTTGAAGGCATGGAGCCTTTCGAGAGCATCAAGCACGCAAGTGAACCTGTAGTTACTGTTGCGGTCGAAGCAAAGCACATGAAGGACCTTCCAAAGCTCGTTGAAGTTCTTCGCCAGGTCGCTAAGGAAGACCCAACACTCAAGATCACTCTTGATGAAGAGACCGGTGAGCACTTAATGGCTGGTATGGGTGAACTTCACCTTGAGGTCATTGCTCACAGGATCGAGCGTGACAAAGGTGTGGAGATCACAACAACACCTCCGCTTGTCGTATATCGTGAGACGATCGTAGGTACAGCTGGTCCTGTGGAAGGTAAATCCCCTAACAGGCACAACAGATTCTATGTTATCGTCGAGCCACTGGAGCCAGAAGTCCGTGAGCTTATACGCAATGACGAAATCTCCATGAGGATGCCTGAAGTTGAGAGAAGGGAGAAGCTCATGGCAGCAGGTCTTAATAAGGATGAAGCAAAGAAGATCGTAAATATCTTCGAGAGCAATGCTTACTTCGATATGACAAAGGGTATTCAGTACCTGAACGAAACAATGGAGCTTATCCTTGAGGGATTCACCGAGGTCATGAAGGCCGGACCACTTTCCAAGGAACCATGCATGGGTGTCAAAGTAAAGCTCATGGATGCAAAACTCCACGAGGATGCTGTCCACAGAGGTCCTGCACAGGTAATTCCTGCATCAAGACAGGCAATCCAGGCTGCAATGCTTATGGCTGATGATACGCTCTTTGAACCATATCAGAAGGTATTCATCCAGGTCCCACAGGAGCAGATGGGTGGAGCAACCAAGGAGATCCAGGGTCGTCGCGGTGTCATTATAGACATGACTTCCGAAGGTGATACAACCATCATCGAGTCCAAAGCACCAGTTTCAGAGTTATTCGGATTCGCTGGTGATATCAGATCCGCAACAGAAGGTCGAGCAATGTGGAGTACAGAGTTCGCAGGTTTCGAACCACTCCCAATGAGCCTCATGGCCGAAGTTGTTACAGGTATCCGCAAGCGAAAAGGACTCAAGGCAGCTTTGCCACAGGCAGAAGACTTTATGAGCTTGTAAGGTGGATGTAAATCCATCTTTTTTTCTACCTGAGACAATTCGCTGGAAAGGTTTAAGAGTAGAAACAACCATTATGCTCAAAATTACAGATTATACCAATTAAAAATAAAGGAGAATATTATCATGGCTGAGAAACCACATCTGAACTTAGCAGTTATTGGTCACGTTGACCACGGCAAGTCAACATTTGTCGGAAGATTGATGTTCGAGACAGGCGCAGTACCTGCACACCTTATCGAGAAATATAAGGCAGAAGCAAAAGAGAAGGGTAAGGAATCCTTCGCATTCGCATGGGTCATGGATACACTCAAGGAAGAGCGTGAGAGAGGAGTTACCATCGATATCTCACACAAGAGATTCGACACCGACAAGTACTACTTTACAGTAGTGGACTGTCCAGGTCACCGTGACTTCGTAAAGAACATGATCACCGGTGCTTCCCAGGCAGATGCAGCTGTTCTTGTAGTTGCAGCACCTGACGGTGTAATGGCCCAGACAAAGGAGCACGTTTTCCTTTCAAGGACCCTTGGTATCAACCAGCTTATCGTTGCTATTAACAAGATGGACGCAGCTGAATACAGCGAGGACAGATACAACGAGGTAAAGAAAGAAGTATCACAGCTCCTCGGTATGGTAGGATTCAAGGCAGAGGATGTCCCATTCATTCCAACCTCCGCATTCGAAGGCGACAACATAACAAAATCAAGCGCGAACACTCCATGGTACACTGGTCCTGCATTGCTTGAGTGCCTCAACAATCTTACTGTGCCAAGTAAGCCAGACACACTTCCACTCCGTATCCCAGTACAGGATGCATACACCATTTCCGGCATCGGTACCGTTCCAGTAGGTAGGGTAGAGACCGGTATCATGAAGAAGGGCCAGAAGGTCACCTTCATGCCAAGCGGCGCAACTGGTGAGGTCAAGTCAATTGAGATGCACCACGAAGAATGGGATCAGGCTGTACCTGGTGACAACATCGGTTGGAACGTAAGAGGTATTGGAAAGAACGACGTCAGGAGAGGTGACGTATGTGGTCCTGCAGAAAAGCCACCATCGGTAGCTGAAGAGTTCACCGGACAGATCGTTGTCCTTCAGCACCCATCCGCTATCACAGTCGGATACACTCCTGTATTCCACTGCCACACAGCTCAGACTGCATGTACTCTCATGGCCATCAACAAGAAGTTGGATCCAAAGAGCGGTCAGGTCAAGGAAGAGAACCCAACCTACATCAAGGCTGGAGATGCAGCTATCGTTACAATCAAGCCAACAAGGCCAATGTGTATTGAGCCTGTAAGTGAGATTCCACAGCTCGGCAGATTCGCTATCCGTGATATGGGTATGACGATCGCTGCCGGTATGTGTATGAGTGTTACACAGAAGAAATAACACTCTTTCTCTTTTTTTTTAATAGGAGAAAAACATGGCACAGAAAGCAAGAATACGATTATCAGGCACAAGTCCTGTAAACCTCGATGGTGTTTGCGACCAGGTGAAAGCCATTGCAAACCGCACTGGAGTAAGCATATCCGGTCCAGTCCCACTTCCAACAAAGAAGTTGGTAGTTCCTGTAAGGAAGAGCCCAAGTGGCGACGGTACAGCAACATGGGACCACTGGGAAATGCGTGTCCACAAAAGACTTATTGACATTGCAGCTGATGAGCGTGCACTTAGACAGCTCATGAGAATTCAGGTTCCAAAAGATATCAGTATTGAGATCGTACTCAAGAATTGAGTACGATTGAAAAACGACTTGAATTAGTTACAGATATATATCTGTAACATTTCTCCTCCCACTTTATTTACTTCTCTTTTTTCTTACTTATTTGAGCTTATATTTTTATAGTAATAGTTATAAATCAATATTTGGAATTTGTTATTCTATATTCAAATGCTGTAGCATTTGAGAGGTAATTATCATGACCAACGCTTTAGATACAAATGAAGAAACGATTTTAAAAGTTCTGGAAGATTCCGAAGAGCCATTAAGACCTGGTGATGTTGCAGAAGCTACTGGCGTCGATAGTAAGATGGTCAGTAAATCACTCGCCAGTCTCAAGAAAAAAGGTCTTGTTTGTTCTCCAAAAAGATGCTATTATGATATCACAAATTAAAAAATATTAATGTTACACGATAATTTGTGTAACATTTTTTAACTTTGTTCATTCCTCATTTTTGCTGGTTTTGTTGGAATTGCAAAAGTGAATGTACTGCCTTTCTCCAGCTTACTTTTTACCCCAAGGCAACCGCCATGTAATTCTGCAAACTTCTTAATAAGATACAGTCCCACTCCCACTCCACTGTAAACGCGTGTGGATGAAGGATCCAGCTGACTGAATGGCTCGAATAGTTTATCTATATCCTCTTCTGAAATTCCGATTCCTCTATCTGTGATCTTGAATGCTATCATCTCATCAACAGACTCTATACGTACTTTTACCGGATTTGTTTTGTCTGAGAATTTAATAGCATTCTCTATCAGATGAAAAACGGACTTTTCTACTTTCCTAGTATCAGCTATAATATGGCTTACATCGGTTAGTACTTCAAAAGATACCATTTCAGCCTGATCAGTCAGGTATTCTTCAATATCCTCTTTAATTTCCTCTATCAGGTCTTCAATATTGATGGTCTTATAGTCCATGTCAAGACTTCCTGATTCTATCTTCGATATCTCGAGTATCGAATTGATAATTTCCAGAAGTTTCTTTCCACTTGTGGAGATATTTCTCAGATACTTATCCTGTTTCTCATTCACATCCCCGAACTTTCTTTCAATAAGGACCTCTGAAAAACCTATCACTGCGTTAAGGGGAGTCCTAAGTTCATGGCTCATATTTGCAATGAACTCGCTCTTTGTCCGACTTGCATCTTCCGCCATATACTTAGCTTTTAAAAGAGCCTCTTCCGCTTCTTTCCGCTCAGTGATGTCCTCGCCGGCCAGTATGCAACCTGTATTGTGTCCGTTCTCATCCTTCAATTGTGTACATTTCCAAGAACATAATCGGATTTGATCTTCTTTTGTAGTTATGGGGCACTCGAATGGAGTTGATGCAATATCTCCGTAACAGGAAAGCATAAATGATTGAGTGACAGATTCACGTATCATTTCTGGAATGATCATCTCGAACCAGTTCATATTGAACAACTCATGCTCTTTATATCCCAGAAGCTCGCAGGCTTTCTTATTCACCAGTGATACCCTGAAATCATTGTTAATGACGATTATCGCAACTCCGGCTACATCCAGATAGTGCTGAGCTTTTTCCTTCTCTTTCATAAGCTCGAACTCTATCCTCTTAAGTTGGGCAATATTGACCATTATGCCATTGATACCAACTACCTTTCCATCCTTCACAATGCCTTTTGATGAGGTATGGACATAGGTGATACTGCCTGTTTTCGACACTATCCTTAACATATATGGCTTGTGTTCACCCTCAAGCGTGAGGTCAATATCCTGAAGCAGACCTGGAAGAT
This sequence comes from Methanococcoides sp., assembly GCF_030594565.1. Lineage (NCBI taxonomy): Archaea > Methanobacteriati > Methanobacteriota > Methanomicrobia > Methanosarcinales > Methanosarcinaceae > Methanococcoides > Methanococcoides sp. The sequence continues at coordinate 999 of NZ_JAUVEY010000009.1, read as the reverse complement.
CCTCTGGGTGGATGTACTGCATAAAAGAAGTGCCCATTACTTCTTCGGGGCTATATCCGGTAAAATTTTCAATAGCAGGGCTGATGTATGTGAAATTGCCTTGTTCATTGATGCTGAATATAACATCATTGAGGTTTTCAATGTGTAATTTACAGAACTCTTCTATCTCTTCTATTTTTTCGTTAGCAAGCTTGAGTTTTGTCCTGAGTTCTTCACCTTCATTCTCAAGTTCTGTTATCTCTGAGATATCCATAATATTTACCGCGATTTACTTTAACCTATTATCGTTCTTTCATTGATACTAATGCACATAGATCTCTCAAACTGATAATAATGCATCATGTTCAATTAATACAATTCTATATTAATATGTTCTTTATCATACTATTATATGAATGAACTAATATTGGGTTAGTAAGCTATTCCTTGATCGGTATAAATCCATATGGGTCTACTTGTTTCATCTTTATAAATGTGCTGTTATAGAAAACCCGCAGTTTCAAAAAAAATTGATGCATTTTCGTTCGAAAAGGACCATGCCTCATCTAAACCTATTAGTTAATATAGTTAATTTCACATAATCTAAATCCATTCAAGTGGGCCCGTAGTGTAGTGGATATCACTTTAGCCTCCGGAGCTTAGAACCCGGGTTCGATTCCCGGCGGGCCCGCTATCCACTCCTTTTTCATCTGAAATTTATAACTTATAAAGCTTTTCAAGATAACTTCTGATCCTGCAGTAGATGAAGTTCCTGTATCCTGCACTATCAGGGATATCGAATGTGACTATTCCTTCCACATTCCAGAATACATTTTTGACTATCTTCCTCTCTTCCATATCATCCACAAAGAACCGGACCTTGCTAAAATCATGCACCGCCTGTCTCCAGTCCCCTGCTCTCATTTTAGACGGGTCTTTACTGCAAAGCACTTCAAATTGCTGCAATCCGAACGCATAGGTCTCAAACCATTGCCTGTCTTCCTTTGTCAGTGCAATGAT